>JAXDMI010000041.1:0-8532 GCA_034666145.1 Myxococcales bacterium
CCTTCCTCCCATCCAGAGCCGACGCTTGCGCGCCGCGCGAGGCCTTGCCATGGTGCCTCGCCTTGTCCGTCGCGTCCTACAGCGCCGTCTACTTCGACGGTCGTTTCGTGCCTCCGCAGGGCGAAGAGGGGGGCGGCGGAAGCCCATGTGTCCCCGTCACCGATCCCGGCTACCTCCTCGGCGAGGGCGTCTTCGCGACGATGCACGGCTACGACGGCGTTTGCTTCCGCGCCGAGCGCCATCTGAAGACACTCGTCCGCGGCGCCTTGCTCTTCGGAATGACGCTGCCCTCGGGCGTCGACCGCATCATCGCCATCGCCGACGAGGCCGCGTCGCGCACGCGCGTTCGCGACGCGTACGTGCGGGTCACGCTGACGCGTAGCAGCGACGACGCGCGACCGATGCTCACCGTCCTCTCGCGTCCGCTCGACGTCCCCAGCGCCGACGACTACGCGCGCGGTATTCCGTCGAGCATCGTCACGTCTCGGCGCATCCCGCCGGCCTGCATCGACGGCACGATCAAGATGACGAGCTATGCGCCGCAGGTCCTCGCGCGTCGCGAGGCGGCAGCGCGCGGCATCGGGCCGGGCGAAGGGATCGTGCTCGCCGTCGATGGCTCGCTCGCGTGCGGAACGATGGCGAACCTGTTCCTGGTCAAGGGCGACACGCTGCTCACGCCGGCGCTCGCGAGCGGATGTCGCGCCGGCGTCACGCGCGAGCTCGTCCTCGAGCTCGCGTCCCGCGTCGGGCTCACCGCGCGCGAGGAGGTCCTGGAGCAGAGCGCGCTCTTCGACGCCGACGAGGCGTTCTTCACGAGCTCACGCGTGGAGTGCTTGCCCATCGCCAGCGTGGATGGCCGCGCCATCGGCGGTGCCGACCGTCCGCACAGCACCGCGTTGCGCTCCGCCTTGCGCGCCGTCGTGACCGACGAGACCACGCTCGCCACCATGTCGGAGCGCCGCGGGATCGCATGAAGCACGGCGCGAACGTCCACTTGCTCGAGCCGCTCGAGCTGGCGCTCTCGCCGGATCGTTACCGCGACGCGTTCCCGACGGGCTGCGGCGGCTTCGTGCTCGACGGCGGTGAGTACGCGCTGCTCGGCGCCGAGCCGTTCCTCTCCTTTCGCGCACTCCGGAGCGACGCGCGAACGGGCGCGCTCGCCGCACGCGTCATCATCGAGGAGCGCGGCGCCACGATGCGCGTCGAGGTCGACGATGCGCTCGAGACGCTGCGCACGTTGCTCCGCGAGAACGCCGTCGATCCCGCTGTTTTTCAGGGTCGTCCGCTTCCCTTCCTCGCCGGCGCGGTCGGGTACATCGGCTACGAGACCGGGCAGATGCTCGAGCGGCTTCCCTGTCGACCTCGTCCGCGCCTCGGCATGCCCGACATCGCGCTCTTCTTCCACGACTGGGTGCTCGGCGCCTGTCGTCGCACGAACCGCACGTTCCTCTCGGTCATCGGCCGAGGCCACAGCACGACGTCCGCGCGCTCCGAGGCAGAGCGCACGCGCGATCGGATCCTGAGTGTGCTCGCGTCGTTCGAGCAGCGCACGCGGTTCATGAGCGATCGCCCACGGGCGCGACCCCCGGTACCGAACGGCGTGCCGGTCTCCGCGCTCCTCGCGTCGACGCACGCATCACCGGTTGTGAGCCGCGAGGACTACCTCGGGAAGATCGCCGTCGCGAAGGAGCACATCACCGCAGGCGATGCGTTCGAGATCTGCCTCACCCACCGCATCGACGCGCCGTTCACCGGCGACGCCTTCGCGCTGTGGCAAGAGCTGCGCAGCACGAGCCCTTCCCCCTTCGCGGCCTTCGTGGATCTTCCGGAAGGAGCGATCGTCTCGTCGTCGCCGGAGCGGTTCCTCTCCATCGACTCCGCCCGCATCGTCGAGAGTCGCCCTATCAAGGGAACGCGCCCGCGCGGCGCAACGCCCGCGGAGGACGCGGACCTCGCCAGTGACCTCGCCACGTCGATCAAGGATCGCGCCGAGAACGCGATGATCGTCGACCTCGTTCGCAACGATCTCGGCCGCGTCTGCCGTTTCGGCACCGTCGAGGCACCCGAGCTCTATGCCGTCGAGCGGTATGCCACCGTGCACCAGCTCGTCTCGACGGTGCGCGGCGAGCTCGACGAAGGACGCGACGCCATCGACGCCATCCGTGCGTGCTTTCCGCCCGGCTCGATGACCGGCGCGCCGAAGATCGAGGCGATGAGCATCCTCGAAGCGCTCGAGCCCACCGAGCGCGGCGTGTACTCGGGCGCGCTGGGATGGCTGGATTTCGGCGGTCCCATCGACCTCAGCGTCGTCATCCGCACCATCGTCGTGAAGGACGGACGCGCGCACGTCCACGTAGGCGGCGCGATCGTCGCCGACTCCGACGCCGCTTCCGAGCACGACGAGACGATGCACAAGGCCCGCGCGATGCTCGCCGCGCTCGCCACGTTCGCGGAGCCCGTCGCGGATGGGGCCGACGCAGACGAAGCACAAGCGCTTCGCGACGAACGCGCCGTCGAGTCGTCGCCATGACCGTCCTCGTCATCGACAACTACGACTCGTTCACCTGGAACCTGGTGCAGCTCGTCGGCGCCCTCGGTGAGCGCCCCGTCGTCGTGCGTAACGACGCGATCGATCTCGAGGGCGTGCGAGCCCTCGCGCCGTCGCGCATCATCCTGTCGCCGGGACCGGGCCACCCTGCCGATCCAGCACGCGTGGGCGTGTGCCGGGCCATCGTCCACGAGCTCGGCCGTCACACGCCGATCCTCGGTGTGTGCCTCGGACATCAGCTGATCGTCCACGAATATGGCGGTTCCGTGATTCGTGCGCCGCATGTGATGCACGGCAAGACGAGCTCCGTCCATCATGAGGGCGACAGCATTTTCGCCGGCCTGCCCCGTCCCTTCGAAGCCATGCGTTATCACTCCCTCGTCGTCGATCCCGCGCTCGTCCCCACCTCTCTCGTCGTCAATGCGTGGTGTAAGGACGGCACGGTGATGGGCGTTCGTCATCGGCATCACCCTGTCTTCGGCGTCCAGTTCCATCCCGAGTCGATCGGCACCTCCTCCGGGCGTGCTCTCGTCGCGGCATTCCTGGACGTCGGCTCGCGAGGCGTCGTCTCCGGAATTCCCGGCCGCGCTCCGCTCGGAGGTCACCCATGATCGGCGTTCGGTCGTTCCCATCTCGCGTCGTCACGTCGGCCGTCGTCTTCCTGATCGCCACCGCAGCGGTCGCGATCGCCGGCTGTGGCGGCGCCGCCGGTGAGGTCGGCGCTCCGAGCGCGAAGAGCCCCGAGGCCGCGAGCGTCAACGAGCCCGGCAGCATCGACGAAGCACAAGCGCAGATCGCCGCGGCGCAAGCGCAGCTCGGCGCAGCTGGCGGTGGCGGTGGCGGCTCGGGCCGTTTCTCGCCCCCACCCGGCGCTTCTCCCGCTCCGGCACCGGCCGCACCTCGTTCACCGGCGACGACACCCTCCCCTCCGGCCGCCGACACCAGCCGACTCGGCGTGGAAGATCACTGCGGAAGCCCGTGTCGCGCGCTCGCTTCGATGCGCCGCGCCGTCAGCGCGCTCTGTCGCATGACCGGCAACGAAGACACGCGCTGCACCGACGCGAAGCGAACGCTGGTCGACAGCGAAGGACGGGTGGCCCCGTGCTCTTGCTGAAGCGTCTCCCCTCGACGCGCATCGGACTCATCGCGATCGCCCTCGCTCTCGCGACGGCATGCGCAGCTACGCCGGTGACGACGCCGCGCTCGCGCGTCGCCCAGGACCTCGGCTGCACGACCGAAGGTACGAAGGTCGACAAGATCGCCGATATCCCCGGCGAAAAATCGGCGCGCTGGCAGGTCACGGGCTGCGGTCGCGCCGCGGTCTACGTCTGCACGACGCCGGTCCGCGACTGCTGGCGCGAGGGCGAGATCGGACCGGCCACGGCAGCACCGCCTCCGCCCCCCGCGCCTCCGGCTCCCTGATTCACGCGCCGCGTTCGCGCGGTCGACAAAGGACGAAAAGCACGACGCCGGGGGGAGGACGTCGTGCCTTTCGTTTTTGTTGTGTCGGTGCAGCGACTCCGTCGGTGCGACGACTCGTGACCGCGTCTTACGACGAGCGGAGCTCGTCGCGAGACGACGTCGACGGCTGCTCCGCGCGGGCGCGGGCCCAACGCTGGATCGTGCGACGGTCGATGCCGAGCGCCGCAGCCGTGTGAACCTTGTTGCCGCCGAAACGACGGAGCGCGTAGTCGACGTACACGCGCTGGAAGCGGTGCATCGGGACGAGGCCCTCGGCCGCCTCGATGAGCGCATCGAGCGCCTCGGGCGTTGCTTCCTTCGGAAGCGGCGTGGAGCGACGCTGAACGACGCCGCTGTTCGGCGACGAAGCCGACGGGCCGGCATGACGCGCGACACGGCGCTTCAAGTCGACGACGGCGAGCAGCTGGCCGATCTGCGCCGCAGCGAGATCGATCGAGCCGCCGAGCGCGGTGCTGGCGCCGAGGCGCGCAGCCTTCACGGCGAGGTCGGTGTTGTCCGTAGCGACGAGCACGCTCGCGCCGAGCGCGGCGCGGCCGACGAGCTCGAGAACCTCGTCGTCGGCAAAGCCGGCGGCGGAGATCACGACCACGTCAGAGTTCTCGAGTGCTTCCTGCGCTGCAGCGCGCGTCGACACACGGCGCACTTGGCAGCCCTGCTCACGCAGCGTGTTCTCGAGTCCCAGACCCTTGTCCCCTTCGACAAGCAGTGCACTGAAACGAGCCGAAGGAATTGCGCTGGCGATGTTCACCGTATCTACCGCTCCTATCTCCTCTGGCAGCCGGTATATCCAGCACCCTGCGAGGCGTGCTGGGCCCTTCAGCACCGCACGTGCCAGCCGGGCTCGCGGCAAAAAGCTCCAGAATTTCGTGTCGCGTGCCCTCGAGCACGTGTGGCCGAACGCCCCGTTGCCGCACCCCCGTGGGGCGGGTTGACACAATGCCGCACTTTGCAAACGCAACCAAGCGACCAGCGCTCCGCTGCGGCAGGGTGCTGAGGTAGGGTATCCCCATGAAAGTCGCGACGAAATTTGCGCTCGCCTTTCTCGCCTGCGGCATCCTGAGCGTCCTCGTCTACTCCTCTGTCGCCGCTTCGCGGGAAGCGCAGAGCATGGAGGAAACCGTGGCCGAAGACCTCGCGTCACTCGGCCACACCTTGAGCGTGGCGGTCCTGGCGGTCTGGGAGCGTGACGGCGAGAGCCGCGCAGTCGAGCTGGTTCGGTACACCGATCGCGACGAGCGCATCGAAGCCAGGTGGACGTGGCTCGACGTCGATCCCACGAGCGCTCTCGCGCCGCGCGCCGGCAACGACATCACCAATGCGGTCCGCAAGGGCGACGTTCGCACGTGGGTCGCCGTACGGCCGAGCGGCGCGCGCGTCGTCTACGCGTATTTGCCATTGCTTCGGCCAGGACAAAGACCCGCTGCGCTCGAGCTTTCGCGTCCGCTCGTCGCGCGTTCGAGCGTCTTCTGGACGGAGGTCCGCGAGCAGCTCGTCGCGTCGACGGTGGTCGCCGCATTCGCGACGTTCCTTGCCGTCGTGCTCACGTCGTGGATCGTTTCGCGCCCGCTGGCCGAGGTCGCAGAGCAGGCGCGTCGCATCGGAGCGGGCGATCTGTCGCGCCGTCTGCCGGTCCAGAGCTCGGACGAGGTGTCGTCGCTCGTCCACGATCTCAATGCAATGTGCGATCAGCTTCGCGATGCGCAAACGCGCGTCGACGACGAAGGACAGAAGCGTCTCGCCGCACTCGAGCAGCTGCGGCACGCCGACCGGCTCCGCACGGTCGGCACACTGGCGTCGGGGATCGCGCACGAGCTGGGCACACCTCTCGCGGTCATCGCGATGCGCGCCAAGATGATCGCGACGGGAGAGGTGCCGGAGAAGGACGCGCCCGAGAGCTGCAGGATCATCGCTGCGCAGGCCGACCGCGTGACGAAGATCGTGAGACAGCTCCTCGACTTCGCGCGACGTCGTCCGCCGAATCGATCGAACGCGGAGCTCCGCGAGCTCGCCGAGCGTGCCGCGAGCCTCCTCTCTACGCTCGCGAAGAAATCCAACGTCGACGTGGTCGTCGACGAGAAGAGCAAGCCGGTCCGCGCCAACGTCGACGCCGCTCAGATCGAGCAGGCGGTCACCAACCTCGTCATCAACGCGGTCCACGCGATGCCCAAAGGCGGCAAGGTGACTGTTGCAACTCGCAACACCTTCGCCGCGCCGCCGTCGAGCCCCGCCGAGGAGCGCGAGTGTGCAGTCATCGAAATCAGGGACGAGGGCGAAGGCATCCCAGAGGACCATTTGGGCCGGATCTTCGAGCCGTTCTTCACGACGAAGGGCGTCGGCGAGGGCACGGGGCTCGGCCTCAGCGTGACCCACGGAATCATCGAGGACCACGAGGGTTGGATGACCGCGACGAGTGAGCTCGGGAAGGGCAGCACGTTCACGCTCTACCTCCCGGTCTGATGCATCGCGATCGCGAGAGAGGAGAAGTAGACTTTCCACCATGACTGCCGCTGCTGCCAACTCGACCAAGCTGAAGGCGCCGCCCGTTGTGGAGATCCGCCACAGGATCCTCATCGTCGACGACGAACCGGAGATGGCGACCGTCATCGAGGAGGCACTCGTCAGGCGCGGTTACGTGGCGATGAAACAGCACACCGCCGACGGCGCGTGGGAGCTGCTCGAGCGCGAAGACTTCGATGTCGTCGTCACCGACATCAACATGCGCGGCATGAACGGCGTCGAGCTCACCGAGCGCATCGCCCAGAACCGTCACGACGTGCCGGTCATCGTCATCACCGCCTTCGGCTCGATCGAGACCGCCACCGCGGTGCTCCGCGCGGGCGCCTACGACTTCATCACCAAGCCGTTCGAGATCGATCAGCTGGTGGTGGGCGTGGAGCGCGCCATCCAGAACCGGCGCCTTCGCGAGGAGGTCAAGCGACTCCGCGAAGAGGTCGCGCGCACCAAGCCGACGTCCGAGCTGCTCGGCGAGAGCCCGGCGATGAAGAAGGTCCACGAGACCATCGCACGCGTCGCGGACACGGATGCGACGGTCCTCGTGACCGGCGAGAGCGGCACCGGCAAGGAGCTCGTCGCGCGAGCTCTGCACAAGCGCAGCAGGCGTGGCGAAGGACCGTTCATCGCCATCAACTGCGCCGCCATGCCCGAGGCTCTCCTCGAGAGCGAGCTGTTCGGCCACGGCAAGGGTGCCTTCACCGACGCGAAGGCGGCCAAGCGAGGCCTCTTCCTCGAAGCGAGCAACGGCACGCTCTTCCTGGACGAGATCGGCGAGATGCCCGCGGGCATGCAGGCCAAGCTGCTGCGCGCGCTCGAGGAGCGCACCGTGCGTCCCGTCGGCGCCACCGCCGAGACTGCCTTCGACGCGAGGATCCTCGCGGCCACGAATCGCGATCTCGAGTCGCTCGTCGAGAGCGGACGCTTCCGCGAAGACCTCTACTACCGCATCAACGTCGTACAGCTCGCGCTGCCGCCGCTCCGCGCGCGCGGAGGCGACGTCCTCGCGCTCGCGCAGCAATTCATCACTCGCTACTCCGAGCCGATGGGCAAGAAGGTCCGCGGCTTCTCCAGCACGGTGGGCGAGCGGCTCCTTGCCTATGCGTGGCCGGGCAACGTGCGCGAGCTACAGAACTGCATCGAGCGCGCGCTGGCGCTCGCACGATTCGAGGAGCTGACCGTCGAGGATCTTCCGCCGAAGGTCCGTGACTTCAAGGCGTCGTTCGTCGTCGTGGCGACCGAGGATCCGACCGACCTCGTCACGATGGAAGAGGTCGAGCGACGCTACATCCAGCGCGTGATGGAAGCAGTCGGTCAGAACAAGACGCAGGCCGCGAAGGTCCTCGGCTTCGACCGCACCACGCTCTACCGCAAGCTGGAGCGCTACAAGCTCGGTGGCGCGCCCGTCCCCGGCGCGAAGGACTAAATGGCGGAGCACGATTCTCGTCCCGAGAATCGTACTCGGCCATTTAGCCTTCACCCTGGTGGGAACTTCGTTCTCAGGTTTGATCGCAATTTAGGGTGAATTTCCCGCGTCGGGTTGACGTCTGCCTCGGATGCGCAATGCGAGGAGCTGGGCGGAAGCGGAATTCGGGCATGCGGAGTTGGGGGACGTTCGCCGCACGGCGCGGTTAGTCGGTCTCGCGGCCGAGGTCGCGAGGAGACCCGCGGGGACGGTGCTGAAAGCGTGTGGCACGAGCGCGTCGAGAGAAGGCGCGTTTCGTTTGCTGGAAAACGACGCCGTGCATCCAGGCGCGGTGCGTAACGCGATGGAGCACGCAGCAGTGCTGAAGTGCGCGGCTGCGAAGCACGTCTTCGTGGCTCTCGACGGTACCTCGCTGAGCCTGACGGACAATGTTCGGAGCAAGGGACTCGGCGGCGTGGGCGCCTGGGACAGGGGCGCGCGCGGAGTGCAGGTAATGACTGCGCTCGCGTTGGAGCAGGGCGGGTCAGCGCTGGGTGTCTGCGGACAGCGGATGTGGACTCGCAAC
>JAXDMI010000042.1:0-17651 GCA_034666145.1 Myxococcales bacterium
CCCGCGCGACGGATCACGAGATAGCTCGCGCCACTCGGGAACACGGGCGTGCGCGGCGCAACGCGCTTCGGCTGCGTGGGCCACGGCAGGTCCCAGTCGAGCGGGATGCGCGCCGCGTCGCCGAACGTGCGCGTCTCGACGGCGTGGAGGCCGTCCTCGGCGGAGCCCATGAACGCGCGCGCGATCGCGGTGTCGAGAAGGAGGTCGTCGAGGGTCGAGCCCGTCGAGAGCGCGTTCTTGAAGCTCACGCGGAGCACGTCGAACGCATCGGGCTCGTCGTGCCAGCGCTTCGCGCCGACATCGGTCATCGTCGGCGAGAGCGCCCACGACGCCATCACGATCGACGCCGGCGCGCGCCCGTACGCCCAATCGATGCGTCCCCAGAAGAGCGCAGCCCCCGCCATGAACGCCCCCTCCGTCGTCGCCGCCCCAATCTCTCTCGCCGTGGCCGTGGCCGTGGCCGTGGCCGTGCCCGATCTCTCCTCTGCGCGCTCGTCGTCCGCCGACGTCCCGACCTCACCCACGCGGGGATCGCACACAGCCCGTTCCGGCCGCGACTGGAACGTCTGCACGGCATCGGCCTGGAAGCCCGTCGCGCACGGCACCATCAGCTGCGCGAGGTACGTCGTCTGCGCGCGCGCGATGCCCTCCGCGGTCGCGGGCGCGACCCGATAGAGCACGGCGCGGGCGATCTCTCGCGCCACGAGCGCATCCAAGAGACATCCGCCGTGCACGTTCGCGTCGAGCACGGTGAAGGCGCGCGCGCGATCGATCCGCGACCGCACGTCACGACCCGCGACGTAGGTGGCGCCGCGCTCGCGCGCGCCGTCGACCAGGTACACGTGGTACGCGAGATCGTCCTCGTCGACGTCGGGAGATCCGAGGCGCAGCGCGCCTGCCATCGTCTCCCAGGCGCGCTCCGCGGACGCCAGCACGTCGAGCACGACGGGCCCCGGCGTGGCGCCCGACGCATGTACGCACATGGGTACGCGCACCGAGCACGCCTTCGTTTCGTGTGCGAGCACCGGCTTCGTGGCGTACGCGACACGAGGTCCTGGCACGCCGGTATCCGGCGGCGCGACCGGCGGCGGCGGGTCGTCCTCGGCGCGAGCCTTCGATTCGCACGCGAGCGATCCGAGCACGCCGGCTGCAGCGGCGACGAAGATCGCTCTTCGGACGTGGTGGCGGGTCACGACTCCCATCGTAAGCCGATTTGACACGTTGTTTCGCGGGCCTCTATAACCGTTGTTCGCGAGGAAAAATGGCCTCTTCCAGCTTCGACCCGACTGGTGCCGTGCGTTTCGATCTGAGGAGCGGCTCCGCTTCCGACTCGCGAGGGGAGCGGCTCGTCCTCGTTCCGGCCGCCGCGCTCGATCTCCTGAGCTCGGAAGCGCTCGGCAAGATCGGTGAGCACATCGGTCGTGCGAGCGGTGCGCGCGTCGCTGCGCGTCTCGGCGGTGACAGCGGCGTTCGCGCTGCGGACGTCGAGACCGTCATCTCGCACCTCGCCGGCGAGCTCGCGATCGCGGGCGTCGGTGCCGTGCACGTCGAGCGCTGGGGCCGCGCGCTCCTCGTCGTCGTGTCGAATCCCAGCATGACCGACGAGGCGTTCGTCGCTGCCGTGCTCGCCTCCGCGATGTCCGCGGCCTCGGGACGCGAGGTCGCCGCTGCCGCGCTCGGTCGCGAGGGCAACGAGGCACGCTACTTCCTCGGCTCGGCGGCGACGGCGGAGCGCGTTCGTGGCCTCGTCGGCGAGGGCAAGGGCTACGCGGAGATCGTCGCGTCACTCCAGGGAGCGAGCTCATGAGCGCCGGCGGCACGAAGGAGAAGATCGGGCGGCTGCAAGAGCTCCTCGAGCGCGTCCAGCTGCGCGCGGCTGCCGCGCGCGCCGACGGCGCGACCGATGGCGGACACGCCGAGGCGGCGCACCTCGGTGCGGCCGCTCCCGCCTACGAAGCGACCTCCGCGCAGACCTCGCCGCCGCCCGCGGCGTACGTCGAGCGCGACGAGGAGATGTCGGCCGCGCCCGCCACGCCTGCGCCGGCTGCCGCGGAAGAGGACTACGACGTCGACACCGACTCGGACGTCGAGGTCTCGTCGGAGGTGGTCGAGGTCGATATCGACGTCGACGAGCCCGAGCCCCTCGAGAGCGGCGCGCAGCCGGTCGCGCAGCAGACGATGCCGCCGGAGGACCTCGAGGAAGAGGCCGACGAGCAGCCGATGGCGACGCAGCCGTCGGTGCGTCCGCCGGTCGACGAGCCGCGCGAGGAAGAGGTCGCGCATGCGGCCTCACCCGCCAACGAGATCGAGGAGCCGACGCCGTCGTCCTCGCGCCGTCCCATCGCGGCGGAGGAAGCGTCGGCCGAGGCCTACGAGCCGGAGAGCTCTCCGCGCCACACGCCGCCGCCGGAGTCGGGCAAGCAGGTCGCTGCCGCGCCGTCGAATCATCCGCCGTCACGCAAGCCGAGCGCGCCGCCGCCTTCGCTCGAAGGTCACACGCTCATCGGCGGCTGGCGCGAGCCCGGCCTCGGCACTCCGCAGATCTCGCCGAGCGCGGGCATGTCGACGGGCGTCCGCGTCCCGGCGGCGCCGCGACCGCAGACGCCCGGAGGCACCGAGCCTCCCGCCACGGTGGTCCAGGGCGCAGGCGCCGTCGCGCAAGCCTCGGGCACACGCCTCACGGCGGACGTCACGCGCCCCGCGCTCGCCTCCGGCGCCTCCGTCGCCTCGTTCACGGGCGCCCCAGCGATCGCAAAACCGAAGACCCTCGGCGACCTCCTCGACCTGACGCTGGGCCTGTAGCGCTCAGCGTCTCAGCGTCTGATCGCGCGGCCCGTTACAGCCACTCGACGGGCGCGCTCCTCAGCCACGTGCGTTGTTTGCGCGCGAAGATGCGTGTAGATTGCACGATCGCATCGAGCAGCGCCTCGCGAGGCAGCGTGCCCTGCACGTGCGCGTGGACTTCCTTGTAGCCGACGGAGCCCATCGCTCGCGTCTCGCCGTATCCGCGCGCCATGAGGTCGCGCACCTCGTCGATCCAGCCATGCGCGAGCCACGCTTCGGCGCGCCGGCGGATGCGATCGGTGAGGACCTCGGGCGTGCTGGCGATGCCGACCATGGCCGACGCCATCCGATGCGCGCGGAAGCCGTGGTCGGCGTGATGCTCGGACATCGTGCGCCCTGACAGCTCGTGCACCTCGAGTGCGCGGCTCACGCGCACGACGTCGTTCGGATGAAGCCGCGCCGCAGCCACCGCATCGACGCGTGCCAGCTCCTCGTGCAGTGCCGCGCGACCTCGCTCCTCGACGATCGCGCGATGCCGCGCGCGGACCGCCTCGTCGGCCGGCGGCGCCGGCGCGAGACCGATGACCAACGCACGCACCCAGAAGAACGTGCCGCCGCACAGCACGGGCACCTTGCCTCGCGCGCGGATGTCCTCGATGGCGCGCTCGGCGAGCGCCGCATACGCCATCGCGTCCGCCGTCTCGCTGGGGTCGAGGACGTCGATCAGATGATGCGGTGCGCGCGCGCGCTCTTCGGCGCTCGGCTTGCCCGAGCCGATGTCGAAGCCGCGATAGATCTGCACGCTGTCGGCCGACACGATCTCTCCGCCGACGCGCTCGCACACGTCGATGGCGAGATCGGTCTTGCCCGAAGCGGTGGGCCCCACCACGCAGAGCAGTCGGCGCGGGTCCTCGGCGATGCGCTCGACGGAGCGCGCCACGCGACGCTCTCGCGCGGCGGCGTCGCTCTCCGCGCCCGCGCTCATCAGCGTCCGACCCGGCGCTCGAGCTCGCCGAAGGGCATGCGCATCACGAGCGGCCGGCCGTGCGGGCAGTGACCACCGAAGTCCACGTCGTCGAGCGCGCGCAACAGCGCGGTGACCTCGGTGGGGGAGATGGCGTCGCCTGCGCGCACCGAGCCATGACATGCCATCGTCGCGAGCACGAGGTCGATCGCCCCGCGAAACGGCCGTCCCGCAGTGCGCGACACCTCGGCCACGAGATCGCGCACGAGCCGCGTGGGATCGGCACGCACGAGCAAGTCGGGCACACCGTGAACGGCCACCGCGTTGTCGCCCACCGCACGCACCTCGACGCCGAGTCGCGAGACCTCCTCGGCGTTCTCCTCGAGCATCGCGACTTCGCTCGGCGACAGCTCGACGAGCTCGGGCACGAGCAGGCGCTGCATCGCAACGCCGCGCGCCGCGTAGCTTCGTCGTAGTCGATCGAACGTCACGCGCTCTGCGGCGGCGTGCTGATCGAGGACGTACAGCCCGTCGCTCCCCTCACACACGAGGAACGTGCCCCGCACTTGCCCGACGTACCGGAGCGAGCCGTAACCACCGGCCTCGTTCGGCGGTCCCGAGGCCGGAGCCTCGGCGCGAAACGGCGGTGAGGCCGCCGTGCCATCCGCGAGCATCCCGAACAGGTTCCCCTCGGGCATGAGCGCGCGATCGGGCGGCTCCACGATCGTGCGCATCGCCGCGAGCGCCGCCTGCGCATGGCTCTCGAGCGCGCGCAGCGTCGGCACTTGCGGCCGGAACACCGGCGCCTGCGAATGCGCGCCCAGCGCAGGCAGCCCGAACGCATGCGCGAGCGCGTCGTGGAGCTCGCGCGTCACCGCGTCGAAGAGCCCGCGCGCATCGGAGAAGCGAACCTCGGCCTTCTGCGGGTGCACGTTCACGTCCACCACCTCGGGCGGCACGTCGATCCACACCACGCCGAGCGGATAGCGACCCGACTCGAGCACCGAGCCATACGCCTGCGCCACCGCGCGCACGAGCTGCCGATCGCGAACGGGACGCCCGTTCACGAGGATCGAGAGCCCTGTCGCTCCGGAGCGGGCGCGCTCGGGAGGCGCGAGCATCGCCTCGATGCGTACGGCTCCACGCTCCGAACGACACTCCACGAGGCTCGCGCCGTCGCTGCTCATCACGGCGCGAGCGCGTTCGGCGCGCGACGCCGCGCGCAGGTGCTCGCGGACGGGTCGCCCGTCGCGCGTCAGCACGAACGTCACGTCGTACCGCGCGAGCGCCATCCCGAGGAGAACGTCGCTGACGTGTGCGCTCTCCGTCGCCGTCGCCTTCAGGAATTTGCGGCGCGCCGGCACGTTGAAGAAGAGATCGCGCACCTCGATGGTGGTGCCGATCGCGGCGCCGGTGGGCGCCACCGATGGCGGTCCGCCGCCCGCGACGACCACCTCGAGTCCTTCATCCGAGCCGCGAGGCCGGGTCCGCAGCGAGAGCCGCGACACCGACGCGATGCTGGGCAGCGCCTCGCCGCGAAAACCGAACGTGCCGAGATCGGAGAGATCGGTGAAGCGCGAGATCTTGCTCGTCGCGTGGCGCTCCAGACAGAGCAGCGCATCGTCGGGCGTCATGCCTTCGCCGTCGTCGCACACGCGCACGAGCGTCGTGCCGCCCTGCTCCACGTCGACGACGACGCGCGTGGCACCGGCGTCGAGCGCGTTCTCGACGAGCTCCTTGACCACGCTCGACGGTCGCTCGACCACCTCGCCGGCAGCGATCTGGTTGGCGAGCTCGCCGGAGAGTCTCTTTATCCGCCCCATCGCGATCGGTCGCTCTCGCTTCTCGCTCTCGTTCGTCTCGCGCTCGAGTCGTTCAGCCTTCGGAGACCGGCCTGCCCGCCGCCTCGAAGAACTCACGCGAGCGCGGGCGCGTGAGCGCGAAGACGATGAGCGCGCTCGCCAGCGTGCGGACCACGAGCCAACCCGGCACGCCGTAACGACGTATGCCCTGCAGCATCGGCACGACTTGCTCGTACTGATCGGCTGGGAGCGTCTCTCGTTGGTGGATGAGCGTGCGCTCCATCTCCCAATCGAGCTCGGCGTTCCGGATGTCGGCGGTGAGGTAGTAGCCGAGGCCCACGACGGCTGCCTGTGCGATCACCACCTGCAGGAGCGCGCCGCGCGTGTTCGTCTTCCCGGCGAGCGCGCGCGAGCCGAGGGCGAGCAGCGCCGCACCGAGCACGAACGTCGCCGCGGCGAGCGGAATGGCGCGCTTCCGCGCGGCGTCGGCGACCTCGGTGAAGCGATGGTAGAGCGCCTCCGCCCGGTTGCGATCGGTGTCGGACTTGATCGACGCGTTGAGCGCGAGCGACGGGTCCTGCTCGCCGCGATAGAACGCGAGCCGACCGCAGCCGTCCATCCAGCAGCCGGCGCCGAACACGAGCGCGCCGATCAGCGCGAAGAGCAGGAAGCGCGGCCGCTTCACCGGCCCCGACGCGCGTGCGGGCTGCGCGGGCTGGGAGGGACGCGAGGGACGCGCGGGACGCGAAGGACGCGAGGACGTGCTCGCCTCCTCCGGGGGATCCGGGGGCGTGCTGTCGGGGGGCGGCGGGACCGACGGCATTCGACTCGGGATAGCACGGGGTGATTCCCGCAGCCGCTCGTTTTCGTGTTATTCGGGGCGCAGCCACGGGGGCTCTTCCATGCGTCTTTTCTCGACTCGTTCGTCCATCGTGATCGCGGCTTTGGCGCTCGTGCTGGTGTCGTCCCAGGCCTCCGGCCAGAAGCCCGGCGACAAGCCGGCAGACAAGAAGGACCGGAAGACCGCGGGCGCCGGTGCCGGCGCTCCGCCGCCCATCGACGTGAAGCCCATCGTCGCCAAGCTGAAGTCGGGTGACGAAGGCCAGATCAAGGACGCGCTCGACGAGGCTCGCCTCGCCGGTCCCGGTGGCGCAGCCGCTGCGCCGGTCGTTGCAGAAATCCTCACCCGCGGCATGTCCCTCCTGCTGACGCAGTCCGCCATCGAGACGCTCGGCGATCTCGAGTCGGAGACCGGCAGCGCCGCGCTCGCGCAGTACGCCGTGCATCGCAACGCGAAGGTCCGTCGCGCCGCCATGAAGTCGCTCACGCGCACCAAGGGCGCCGCCGCAGCCACCGCGATGAAGCGCGGGCTCTCCGACGGTGACGCCGTCGTTCGCGGCACGGCCGCCAGCGGCCTCGGCGCTCTCAAGGCGAAGGACGCCGTGCCCGAGCTCTTCGTGGCCCTCGATCATCGCGTCAACGAGGCTGCGGTCTCGATTGGGCAGCTGTGCAATGTCGAGCAGTGCGAGCAGCTCGCCGGGAAGCTCGGCAAGGTGCCGTTCGACGTCGTGACCGGTGGTCTCGATCAGGTGCTCTTCCGCCCCGTCGCCGACGTCAACGACGACGCGAAGGTGAAGATCGTGGGACGCATCCGCGAGCAAGGCACGCTCGAGGGCCACAAATTCCTCAAGGACGTACAGAAGCGCTGGCCCGCCGGGTCGTCGCCACGCGTTCGACAAGCCATCGACCAGGCGGTCATGGCGACGGCAGGAGGCAAGTGATGAAGCTCGTCGGCGCCACCCTCTCTGCTGCTGTCACCGTCGCGCTCGGCATCGCGTCTGCGTCCTGCGCGAGCGACGTCTCGCATCCCGGTACGTTCTCGACGAACTGGCTCGACGATCAGGGCAAGTCGATCGGCGAGGTGCAGGCGCGCCTCAAGAACGCTCCCGCCGGCGCGAGCGCCGACCTCGTCGTCGCCGTCGCCGGCGCGAAGAACGACAAGCTGATCGGCGTCCCTCTTTCGAGTGCCTCGGCTGGCGGCTCGGCCGGCGGCAGCAACTGGACGTTCCAGCACGCGCTCGACGCGCGTCCCATCATCGCCGGCGGTGTCGTCGTCGGCTCGGGCAACGGCGAGGTGTTCGCGCTCGACGGCGCCACCGGCAAGCGCCTCTGGGCACGCCCCACCGGCGGCGTCGCGCTCCTCGGCGCGGGCGACGACGGCACCATCACCGCGGTCACGCTCTCGCGCGGCACCGGCTCCACCATCCTCGTCGTCGGGCGCGACGGCAGCGTGAAGCGCCAGATCGAGACCGACAAGGCAGTCGGCGATCCCGCGGTCGTCGCCGGCGTCATCCTCGTCCCCTGGTCGAACCAGTACGTGAGCGCCATCGACGCTGCGACGGGCGAGGAGCTCGGACGCGTCGTGCTCCGCGACAAGGTCTCGCGCGCCGACAAGATCGGCGGCGCGGTCTACTTCGGCGAGGTCTCGTACGTCCGCTTCGACGACAAGATCAAGATGGCCTCGCAGGGCGGCGCCAATCGCATCGGCATTCCCGCGCGCGAGCTCCCCGGCACACCGCGCCTCTTCGTGCCCGGCACCGAGAAGCAGCCGGCCGTCGCGAACGCACGCGATCGCGATCGTCTCTTCGCGCGCCCGAGCGCGCCCGAGGGGCCGCTCGGCATCGATTCGAGCCGCTTCTACGCGACGTATTTCCGTCTCGTCCTCGGCTTCGAAGCCTCGCGCGGTCAGCTCGCTTGGGTGCACACGCATGCTTCGGACGTGATCGGCGGCGACGCAGTCCAGAGCGGCGTCCTCCTCTGCGACGAGGAGGGCAAGATCGTCGTTCTCGACGCGCGCACCGGTCAGGTGTCCTGGAGCGGCTCGTTCGGCGAGCCGATCAAGAGCTGCGTCGCGCACGCCGACACGTACAAGGCCCCTCCCGGCCCTGGCGGCGCGCCTCCGCTCGCGCAGCAGATCGCGGAGGCGGTCTCCAATCGCGAGGCCAGCCTGGCCACCGCGCAGCGCTTGCTCCTTCGCGAGCTCGGCACACTCGAGGACGAGAGCGCGACGAAGACGCTCATCGAGATCGCCTCCGATCCGCGCGCCGCTCCGGTGCTCGTCACCGACGCACGCGCCGCCATCGCGACGCGTCGCAACGGCGCGTCGTACATGCTGAGCTCGCTGGGGCGGCACTACGATTTCCTCCGCGACGTCCTCGCGAGCCCGCCCGTCGGCCCCATCGCCGATGCGCTGGCCGCGATGAAGGAGCCCAAAGGCGCGCCGCTCCTCGCGTCGCACCTCCTCGACCCCGCCGACAACGACGACGACATCCGTCGCGCCGGCGCCGCGCTCGCGACGCTCGCGACGAAGGACGACCTGCCGACGCTCCGACACTTCTTCGCGATGTATCGCGGCACGGCCGAGACCGACGAGGTCGGTCTGGCGGTGGCCACCGTCGGCGAGGCCATCTTGCGCCTCGATCCCAAAGACGGCCGCGCGCTCATCGATCACGCCGCGAAGGATCCGACCACGGTCGCCATCGCGCGCACGCGCCTCGAGGCGCTGCTCACCGCATCACCGGAGAAGCCGGCGACCGACAAGCCCGCGACGCCGGACGCCGGCGCGCCCGAGAAGCCCGCCGACAAGCCCGCGACCCCGAAAAAATAGCCTCGCGGTCCGTTTCCCGACCCAGGGTCGTTTCCCGACCCAGGGTCGTTCAGTTCTCGCCGCGCTCGTTCAGTTCTCTTCTTCGGGCGCCGGCTTCAAGCCGTCGTAAAGCCCGAGGACGTCTTCGCGCGCGAAGAGGCAGCACTCGCTGCCCGCCGGGAACTCGCTGCACGGATGCGGGCGCAGCTCGTAGATCCCGCATTTGTTGTCGCGCTTGAGATGCCGGCAGCGCTTGTTCGGCAGCAGCGTGAGGACGAGGCGACCGTCGCCGTTGCGCTTGGCGAACGGCGCCTTCGCGAGCTCGGCGCGTCCTGCGTCCTTGAAGCGCTTGATGTCCGCGTCCTGGAGGATCACCTCGTTGTCACGGCAGCACGCCGCGCACTTCGTGCAATCGAGGTCCATCTTCCGCGTGGGCCCCGGATGGATCGAGTCGCGCTCGGTGCGTCGCTTGGCGATCCACAGGCAATCGCGGGGGATGAGCGTGGTCGCGAGTCCCTTGAACGTTCCGCGCTCGTGCGTGTGCCAGCGCCACTTGCCCATGTCGTAGACGGCCCATGCGCCGTAGTCCTCGGGCACGTCATCGGGCGGCGACTGGAAGAGAAGAAGCGCGCGGTTGTCGTTCTCCCACACGATCGCGTGCCCACCCGCGCGGACGTGAGCCGCAGCCTCCTTGGTGAACTTGCGCTTGAAGCTGCGAACGATCGGTCGGTACGTCACGGACATTGGAGTGACGCTTCTACCAAATCGTGCGAGGCAAGGGGAGGCATCGTTGCCGCTTCCTCGCGTCTGCTCGACGTAGGAGCATGAGGCATGCGCGCCATCGTCATCACCAAGCCAGGCGGACCCGAGGTGCTCGAGCTACGTGACGTCGCGACGCCCGAGCCGGGGCCCGGCCAGGTCCGCGTGCGGATCCACGCATGCGCCGTGAATCGTGCCGATCTCATGCAGGTGCGCGGTCATTACCCGGCGCCGCCCGATGCGCCGCAGGACATTCCTGGTCTCGAGCTCGCCGGTGAGATCGATGCCGTCGGCAGCGGCGTGACCGACCTCGCGAACGGCGATCGTGTGTTCGGCGTCGTGGGCGGCGGCGCGTATGCCGAAGCGGTGGTGGTTCACGCGCGAACCCTCGCGCGCATCCCGCCGGAGCTCGACTTCGTGAAGGCGGCGGCCGTTCCGGAGGCCTTCATCACCGCGTACGACGCGATGGTGCTGCAAGCCGGCCTCGCCGCCGGCGACGTCGTGCTGATCCACGCCGCAGGCAGCGGCGTCGGCACCGCGGCCATCCAGATCGCACGCGCCATCGGCGCTCGCAGCATCGGCACCGCACGCACCGAGGAGAAGCTCGAACGCGCGTGCGAGCTCGGCATGAACGACGGCATCGTCGCGACGATGAGAGACGGTCGCCCGCAGTTCGCGGCGAAGGTCCACGAGCTGACGGCGGGCGGCGGAGTGGACGTGTGCCTCGAGCTGGTCGGAGGCAACTACGTCCCGGAGAGCCTGAACGCGCTCGCCGAGAAGGGACGCTTGGTCCTCGTCGGGCTCCTCGCCGGCGCGTCGGCCGAGATCGATCTCGGTCGCATGCTGCGCCGTCGCCTCCGCATGTTCGGCACCATGCTCCGCTCGCGTCCGCTCGAGGAGAAGATCCTCGCCGCGCAGACGCTCCAGCATCGTCTCGCGCCGCTGTTCGCGTCGGGCACGGTCAGGCCGGTCGTCGATCGCGTGTTGCCCCTGGAGAAAGCTGCGGAAGCGCTGGCCTACGTCGCGGGCAACGAGGGCTTCGGCAAGGTCGTGCTGACGACGTGACGAGGTGACGAGCGCGCGTCAGTGATTGCGCGCGTGCTCGAGACAGAGCTGCCTCGCGACGCCGCCACACTTCTCGCACGAGCACACGCGGATGTCGGCGCCGTCTTCCTGCTTCTTGCCGCAGATGGCGCAGGCGCGCACGTCCTCGTCACGCTCGGTAGCGCGCGGCCGCTGCTCCGCGCGTCTTGCAGCCTGACGCACGAGCATGCGACGTCCCTTCGCGAGCTCCACGAGATGACCCGCGAAGAAGAGCAGGTAGTTCGCGAACACGACGGCGATGGCCACGCGCGTGCTGGTCCCGCTGCGTACGAACTGGAACACGGTGTAGCCGGCGCTCACGAGCGCGAGCCACTTCACCTTCACCGGCAGCACGAAGAACAGCCGGATCTCGTAGTCGGGGAAGATCGTGGCAAACGCGAAGAAGAGCGAGAGGTTCAAGTAGACGTTGGTCTGGAACGTCCCCGTGATGAAGCCGGCCGCCGCGGTCCCGATCGCACCGAGCAAGTAGTAGACGTTGAACTTGAGCGCGCCCCACTCCTGTTCGAGCGCGTTGCCCACGAGCCACGTGAAATAGAGGGCGAAGAAGACCCAGATCTCGCTCCGGCTCGGCGGCAGGAACAGGAACGTGACGAGCCGCCAGGGCTGCACGAGCGCGAGCTGCGGGATGAGGTAGAGCTGGAATTCGAACTCCGGCCGGATGCGGCAGAGCACGTACGTGATCGCCATCCCGCCCACGATGAACATCGTGAGACGCTCGATCGCGAGGCGAGCGAGGAACGTTCGTTCGAGGCGCGCGAGGAGCCGGTCCATACGCGGCCACCTTAGCGCGTCGTCAGTTGTTCGGCGCGCCGCACGTCAGCCAGGTATCGATCTTCGCGATGTCCGCGGGCTGGATCTGCCCGCCTTGCGGCATGTGCGTACCGCAGAGCGTGGGCGGCCCAGCCGCGAGGTTGCACGAGATCGTCGACTGCGCCGGGTCGATCGAGCACGGGTTGATGTACGGCTTGCCGTTGCTGAGCGTGAACGCCTGGAACTCCTGCCACATCGCGGGTCCGTCGCTGGGCTCGATGCGGGGCAGGTTGCGGGGCGTGGCTCCGCCGTGGCAGTTGACGTCCGCGCATCCGGCTGTGCCGTAGATCGCGAGGACCTCTTTCGAGAAGCTGACCGCACAGGTGCCCGCATCCGGGAGGGCGCCGCCGGCGGCGACGCACTTCGGCTTCGATCCGATGCTCGTCGGGTCGGTGCCGGCCTCGGCCTCGACGTCGATGGTCGCGCCCGGCGGACGCTGACCGGCGAGCGCGTTCGGGGCTCCGTAATTCGGGTCGCCCTTCCCGAGCTGGTAGTCGGTCGTGCACGCGGCGACGGCAAAGATCCCGCCCGAAAGACAGAAGGCAGCGATCAGCGAAGGCCGGAAGCGCATGCCTCATTCTGGCGCCAAGAGGCCGATATGGCCAGCTTCACATGGGCCCGCGGCACGCATGCCCTGGAATTTGGATCGCTCACGATCCACCCATATTTTAGGGCTGGAGCGTCGCTCGGTGGTCGCTATACTCCATGGAGCATGCACCGATCCGTCGTCGCTCTGGTCGCCGTTGCGCTGCTGTCCTTCGCCGCCGGTTGCGTGAAGGTCGCGCCCTACGAGCGCGGAATGCTCGCGCATCCGACGATGACGGCAGAAGAGATCTCGATCGGTCTCGACGGTCACGTCCGCGCTGTCTCGGAGGGCGCCGCGGGCGGCCTCGGCGGCGGTGGCGGCGGCTGCGGTTGTAACTGAGGCTGAGCGAAGCGCGTCGAAAGCTGCGCGGTTCCGGAAGAGTTCCGGTAGCGTTGTCGCGTGATCTTGCGCCCGCTCACGCGCGCACGTCTTCTCGCAGTCGCTCTCGGTGTCCTGCTCGTTCTCTTCTCGGGGAGCTACGCGAGACCCGCGAACGCTGCCGGCGAGGATGCTGCGGTGCACGATGCCGTGCAGCAGATCATGACCGAGGACTACCCGGCCACGCTGGGGCCCGCGAAGAAGAAGCTCCAGGACCAGCTCGGTAACTGCCTGAAAAAGGGCTGCGGGCCGGCCGTGAAGGCCGAGGTCTACATCGCGCTTGGCATGGTCTCCTCGCAGCTCGGCCAGGCCGACGAAGCGAAGCAAGACTTCAAGAGCGCCTTCGCTGCCGACCCCAACGCGAAGCTACCGGCGAACGCGACGCCGGCCATGAAGACCCAGTTCGAGGAGGCGACGCGCGCCAGCGCGGCGGCAGCGGCGGGCGCCGGCGACGAGGAGGCCCCGGCGCAAGCCGCCGGCGGGTCCAACGCAGGCATCAAGCTGATGATGGAGGCTCTCAAAGCCGATCAGGAAGGCCGCCTCGACGAGTGCATCGAGAAGGACAAGGCGGCGCTCAAGATCGAGGAGCAGCCGCGCACGCGTCTTCACCTCGCGTCGTGCGAGAGCCGGAACGGCAAGCTCGTCGACGCGCTCAAAGATGCGCAGAAGGCCCTCGAGGTCGGCATCGACAAGCACGACAGCGGCGTCATGAAGGTGGCCCGCACGCGCGTGAAGGAGCTGCTCGATCGCATCCCGCACGTCACGTTCGTGCCCCCGCCCGGCGTGCAGGATCTCGCGGTAAAATTCGATGATCGTCCTGTTCCGCTCGACGCGCTCACGAAGAAATTCAGCGTCGATCCGGGCAAGCACAAGGTGGTCGCCGAGGGCTCGGTCAACGGCTTCCCCGCGACGTTCGACGAGGAGTACGACGTCAAGGAGAAGGAATTCACCACCATCCGCATCACGCTGAAGCCGCCGGCGAACGACTACATCACGCCGGGTCAGATCAAGTGCGTGCTCGCGGCGAAGAGCCAGGAGGACGTCCAGAAGTGCCTCCCGCAGAACCGTAAGAACATCGTCATCCGCGCGGCGATCGATCTCTCGGGGTATTCGGACACGAACTCGGTAGCCGTCTACACGCCGGGCATCAACGCGTCGGTCTCGTCGCCCACCGCGGGCTGGAACGTCGGCGGAAACTTCATCATCGACGCGGTGAGCGCGGCCTCGCCCGACATCGTCTCCACGGCTTCTCCGCCGTTCAAGGAGTTCCGGTACGGCGGCGGCATCACCGGCGGATACAAGCCCGGGCTCTACGGCGCGCAAGCCGCGTTCAGCGTCTCGTCGTCGCCCGACTACGTCTCGTATACCGGCGGCCTCCGCCTCACCGGCGACTTCAACGAGAAGCTGATCACGCCGACGCTCGGCTACTCGTACAGCTACGACCGCATCGGCCGCGGTCCGAACAACTTCCAGCACGACTTCAACCCGCTGAAGGGCGTGCTCGACACGCACGAGGTCGAGGCCGGCGTCACGTTCGTCATGTCGCCGACCACCATCCTCCTCGTCGGCGGAACGGCGCAGTTCGAGCGCGGGGATCAATCCCAGCCGTATCGCTACATCCCGATGTTCGATCCGGACACGGTCGCGCCCTTCGTTCCCAACGGCGCCACGGTCGACCTCGTGAATCGGACGCGCTTGCCGGTCCGTCCGCTCGAGCAGCTCCCGACCGAGCGCGACCGCTACGCCATCGGAGGACGATTCAACAAGCGCCTCAACAACGCCACGCTGCGCCTCGAGCAGCGCTTCTATTACGACACGTGGGGCCTCAAGGCGTCCTCGACCGACGCGCGGTACATGGTCGATCTCTCGCGTCACCTGCGCGTGTGGCCGCACGTCCGCGCGCACGTGCAGAGCGGCGTCGACTTCTTCAGACTCGCGTATTCCGCGGCCCTCGATCCCAACGGAGGCATCACGGTGCCGCTCTTCCGCACCGGCGATCGCGAGCTCGCGCCGCTCCTCACGGGAACCGGCGGCGGCGGTGTTCGTATCGGTCTCGGCGAGCCCGAAGGCGAGATAAAATACGGCATCACCATCGTGGGCGACGTCATGTACACGCGTTATCTGAAGGCCCTGTACGTCACGACTCGCACCGCGGTCTATGGCTCGGTAGGCTTCGACGTGGAGTTCTGAAGATGCGCTTTCCCCTCCACAGCTTCACGCTCTTCGCCGGCCTCGGCGTGATGCTCGTCGCGTCGGTGGGTAGCTCGTGCAACCTCGATCCCGTGCATCGCGCCGGCGTGAACAACCTCGGTCCTGAGCAGGCCGATCTCTATCCGCCCGAGACCGAGTTCCATCGCCCCGGCGAGCCCTGCGCGCTCTGTCATTCGGCGGCCGGACCGGCGAGCACCACCTTCGTTCTCGGAGGCACCATCTTCTGGGGCCCCGACAACTACCTGCGTCGTGTCGACCAGGCGTACGTCCGCATCGGTGGGCCCGACAAGACGACGAAGTGCTTCGTCACCAACTGCAACGGCAACTTCTTCGTCCACGCGGAGGAGTATCCGAACCTCAAGTTCCCGCTGCTCATCTCCGTCGAGCGCGTGAACAACCCCGGCGGCCCCGGTCCCGACGACGAGAAGTCGATCAAGATCCGCCGCATGACGAGCCACATCGGTCGCGAGGCGTCGTGTGGAACGTGCCACATCCTCGGGCTCCGCGACTTCGGCAGCCCGGGCCAGATTCGCCTCTACGACACAGAGGGCGAGGTCGACAGCGCGAAGCCGCCGCTTCCGCCGGGATGTCCGAACGACGCTCCGCGTGTCACGCGCTGCCCGGAGGATCGGCTTTGAAGCGGCTCGAGCTGCGCAAGCTGCTCTCTGGCGTCCGCGCCGCCGTGGTGCTCTCGGTGGGCGGGAGCGCGCTCGCGTTCATCGCGATCGCCGCGTGCGCATCGTCGCCGGACTCGGGGCGCCTGACCGACGTCATCGTTCCCGATTTCGACACGTACATCACGAACGTCGATGCGTACCTCACGCGCCGCTGCGGCTCGCTCGACTGTCACGGCCAGCCCGGCCGCGCGTATCGCATCTACAGCCGTGAGGGCTTCCGCCTCGTGCAGCTCCAGGACGGCAGCCTCGTCTCGGGCCAGCAGCCCACGCAGCCCGAGGAGCAGCGCGCGAACTTCCAGGCGTTGGTCGCCGTCGAGCCCGAAGAGATGTCGCGGCTCATGGCCAGGCAGGGCGACAATCCGAACGAGCTGCTCTTCCTCCGCAAGCCCCTGAAGCTCGAGCGCCACAAGGGCGGGCCTGCGATGGCGGAGGACGACCCCGGCTATCGCTGCGTCGTCGCCTGGCTGCAGATCCCCGTCGTCGACGGCAACGGCGTTCCGATCCCGAAGGAACAGCGCCAGAAGCTCTCCGCGAACGGCGTGAAGAACTGCCAGACCGCAACCGACTTCCCCTGAGGCACGGGAGCTCGCCGCGCGTCGGGCGTGCCGCTTAAAAACGAAACCCTCGCTCCGTGAGAAGCGAGGGTTTCGCGCGAGCACTCCCCCCGGAGAGCTCGGCGTTCGTGCGGCCGGTCAGCCCGTGACGTTGAGGTTCACGATGCCGTCGCCGAGAGCCTTGCCGTTGTAGAAGTCAGCGACGCGGCGCGCGTCACCCTTCGAGACGGCGTAGAGCAGCGCTGCAGCGGCCGAGGCCCCGAGCTCCGCGCCGCGACCGTTGTACGTACCGGACGCAACGCCCGTCGTCTGGTCCCATCCAACGGCGCCGGCCGTCGGATCCATGTCGCCGAACCAGCCCGACTTGAGGTGGCCAGCGCCCATGACGTAGAGGAGGTTCGAGCCGTTCGGCGTTCCGTCG
Source organism: Myxococcales bacterium (assembly GCA_034666145.1). Classification (GTDB taxonomy): domain Bacteria; phylum Myxococcota_A; class Polyangia; order Polyangiales; family Polyangiaceae; genus Labilithrix. The sequence continues at coordinate 16,697 of JAXDMI010000042.1, forward strand.
CCCCAGCCGTTGCGGGCGAAAGGCGCCTTGAACGTGTCACCGCTGAACGACATCACGATGCTGTCGGCGAGCGTCTTGGCCGAGCAAGACGGGTCGGGACGCGACTTCGCGAGGTCGTGGATGCCCGTGAGCATCTTGCCCATGGCAGTGGCGGTCGCCATCGCCTGTGCGTCGCCGTTGGCGAACATGCCGTGCGGGTCGTTGTTGAAGCCGCGCATGACGAGCATCGAGGTCAGGCCGAGAGAGAAGGCCTTCACTGTCGTGATCATCGCGTTGCCCATCTGGGTCACCGCGCCCGGTGACGTGCCGCTCAGGCCGAGAAGGGCCTGGTCCGCCGCCGTCGGTGTGAGCTGCTCGGAGAGGTTCTTCGAGAGCAGGTTCATCGACACCTTGCCGACGCCGTACTGCTTGGCGATCGTCGTCCGGCCTGCTGCCGCATTGAGTCCGATGAACGCCTTGTAGTACGCCTCCGCGAGTCCGCCGTTGGCGGGCTGCTGGAGCAGCGCGCGAGAGGCCGCGCTGTTGAAGAGATCGACGAGCTGGTTCGCTGCACCGACGGCCGCGACGGCCGGGGCGCCCGGCGCTGCGCCGAACTGGATGCCGCCGACCGCGAGGACCGGAAGCAGCGTGGGGTTGGCCTGCTGGATGGCCGCTGCCGAAGCGAGCATGCCGTTGGGGCCGAGACTGATCGCGCTCATCGGAGCCGCGGTGTGGGTCTCGTTGTTACCGGCGACGAACGCGGACATCTTCCACTTGGAGTTCGTCTGCCACGGCGAATCCGGCGCGTAGCTGTACGGCTTGTCGTAGCCGGTGGCCGCGACGCCCTTTCCGAGCGCGTAGTGCGAGTACTGCGCGTTCGTCGACCCGATGACCTTCGCGAACGGGAAGATCTGCGTCCAGTTGGACAGACCGCCGTTGCCGTCGACGATGCTGATGAGTCGGTTCGTGTTGGCGC
>JAXDMI010000043.1:0-3823 GCA_034666145.1 Myxococcales bacterium
GCCGGACACCGAAGCGGGGGCGGACTGGGTCGTCGCGGAGCCCACGACTCTCGCGCTCGCCATCCCCGAGACCGAGCGCTGCGCCCTCGCCGCGGAGTGGCGCGACAACGGCAAGAAAGAGCACGCGTCGGTGGCGGCGTTCGCGCAGCTCACGCTCGATCTCATGGCGGTGGGCGCGCCGCCCGAGCTCGTGGCAGCCGCGCAGCGCGACGCGCTCGACGAGGTCCGTCATGCCGCCGCGTGCTTCGCCATCGCGCGCGACATCGACGGGCTCGCCGAGTCGCCCTCGCCGTTTCCCGACGCGCGGTCGCGGCGCTTCCTCTTCACCGCGTCGCGCTCCGTCGCGCTGACGCAGATCGCCATCGACGCGCTCGCCGACGGCGTGTTGAACGAGGGCATTGCGTCGCGCCTGCTGGCGCAGCTTGCGAAGAGGTGCGAGGTCCCTGCGCTGTCGGCGATCCTGCGCGACATGGCGGCCGACGAATCACGTCATGCAGCGCACAGCTGGGACATCGTCGCGTGGTGCCTCGAGACCGGAGGCACGACGGTGGCGAACGCGCTGCGCGGCGCCGTGTCCGGCATGCCGAAGAAGGTGTGCTCGGCGCTCCCTGCGGGTGCGCGCGACGGCGCGTGGGAGCGCTGGGGCGTGCACGGCGTCGAGATGGAAACGGCGGCCTTCGTGAAGACGCGTGAAGCTGCGCGCGTGAAGCTCTCGGCGCTGCTCGATGCTCGGACGCTTCAGGCTGCGTCGCGCTTGCGTCGCGCCATTCCGGCGAGCACCGATGCGCCGACGATCACGGCGGCGGCCAACGGCACGAGCGCGGCCCACGCGAGCCGGGTGTACGTGCGGTAAGCGCGCTCCTCGCGGCGCTCGTGGTCGGATGCGATGTAGCGCGCGAGGGTCACGCAACGCACGGGATCGGCGATGTTGCGACCGGCGACGGTGCCGCAGGAGATCTCCACCGCGGTCTTGACGTCCCAACCGACCCAGCCCGTCTCGAAGAACGGCTCGAGCTCGGCGCGCGCCACATCGGGATCCTGGGTCGGCGCGAGGATCCGGACCGCCTCCGCAGCGCGACTCGGATCGTGCGTGCGCCGCCCGTGGATCCCGGTCGCGCCGAGCGCCACGGCGACCGCGAGGAGGGGCACCAGGGCGAGCTTGCCGGCGCCGGAGGCCATCGCTGCCGATGGTACGCCAAAGCAAGACGCCGCGAGCCTTTCGGATCGCGGCGTCTCACTCACGGAGTCAGAGAAGAGTCAGAGGGAACGCGTCACTCGCCGCCACCTCCTCCGGCGCCGCCGAGCGGGCCGTCGAGCGCGCGCGCGATCTGGCGCACGGCATCCATCAGACCGACATAGCGTCGGAGCGTGAGCTGCGCGGCGGGCGTGGTCTGGATCGGCTTGCCCGTCGCGTCGACATCGAGGACCCACTGGCCCTTGTCGTCGACCATCGGCTTGCCGGTGACCGCGTCCTTCTTCACGACGTAGGCCTGCGCGACGAGCTGGTTGGCGCGGCCGATCATGCGCGATGCGATGCCATGGTCGACCACCTGGCCGTCGACGAGATCGTCACCGTACTTGCCCGCGATGTACGAGAAGCCCGTGACGGGATCCAGGAACCGCACCTCACGCGTGCCCGGGACGAGCGGCGCCTTGTCGCCGTCGATCGAGAGACGCATCTTGTTGAGCAGCGTGAGATCCGACGACAACCGCGAGAACATCGCGCCGTACACCGCCATCGCGAGCTGCTGCTTGTAACCGACGTTGGGGAACACCACCATCGCGCCCTGCGGCCGCGTGATCGACTTCTGGGTGATGTCGAAGCCGAGGATGCCCGTCGACCCGTCGCCCATGACGTGAGGGGCAATCGCCTCCCAGTCCTCGGAGAGCACGCCGCCGAGGAGACGATCGACGCCGTTCGGGAGGTCGTTGCGGAAGCTGATCATCACGTCGCGACCATCGAGGTAGTTCTCGCGCGCCACCGTGAAGAGCGTGGGGCGCGGGTCGATGAGCTGCATCATGGCGAGAGCCTTCTCCTCTTCGAAGCCTGCATGATGCACGTACTGCTGGTAGTCCCAGGAGCCGCCCTTGTCGTTCTCGAAGTCGTCGGCGATGTAGCGCGAGTCGCTGATGCCGAGGCTGAAGCCGCCCTTCACCGGGCCAGTGCCGTTCGGGACGAGGTCGAAGACCGACCGCGTGCCCGTGGTGAGCGGGGTGCTCGGCTTGTAGTCGCCGGGCTCCGGCATGAGCGCCGCGCGCTGCATGAAGGCGAAGATGTCGGCCTGCGCCATGACGTACGGACGGATGCCGTCGTCGGACGCGAGATCCCCGGACTGAGCGCGCGCGATGTCGAGCGCGATCTGCCAGTGGTAGGCGCGGAGCCGGCCGAAGTAATTCGACGCCACCGACTGCGCGAGGAACGCGGCGTTCCATTCACGATCACCGCGGCGGAAGTACGACCACGGATAGCGGAGGTCGAACGAGCGCGTGAGGTTCTGCGTGAGCTCGTAGACGTCGGCGCCGGCGTCCATCATCGTCGTGTGCATGTAGCCGCCCGCGCCGTACTGCTCGCCCCAGCGGTAGTTCCAGCGGACCTTGTCCTTGCCTTCGACCTTCGCGTGCCACTTCACGGCCGCGAGACCCGCGGGATGCATGTCGCTCTTGAAGTCGTCGAAGGTCCAGTGATCCTTCGGCGGCGGCGCGCAGACCTTGCCGTGCACCACGCGCCAGCCGGACGTCGCCTTCTCCTCGTCGGTCGCGTCGCGACAGTCGCGCGCCGCGTCGAACACCTTCATGAGCCGCGCCGTCTGCGTGTAGTGCGCGAAGAACTTCGTCCCGTTGATGACGAGGTCGCGCTCCTGCAGCTGCGTGTAGTTCTTGAGGCCGAAGTTGGCTTGCTCGTCGAGCGGGATGCTGTGCTCGTCGAGCGTCTCGATGACGCGTCCGTAGAGGACCTTCATCGCGTGCTGGTCGTAGGTGCCGAGCCCGACCGACTCGCCGCCGCGCTCGATCTGGTACTCCATCGTCGAGGTGTTCGCGAAGTAGTCGATGCCCGGGCGTGATTCGCCGGCGAGGCCTTGCTCGTCCTGCGTCAAGGGATCGAGGTAGCGCGGGCCCATGCACGTGTCGTCGGCGCCGGACCGAGACGTCGCGCACTCGGCCGTCGCCTTGCCCTCGTTCGTGCGGAGCTGCCAGTACTGCGGATCGTAGTTGGGCGCGTCCCAGCTCGAGGCGAAGTTGTGGCGCAGGCCGAGCGAGTGACCGAGCTCGTGGATGCCGATGCCCTTGATCGTCTCCTTGACCAGATCGTCGTAGATCTTCTGGCCGCGCGTCGTGGGATCGAGATCGCCGTACTTCTTCTTGAAGAAGCCGGCGAGCGACGTGAGGTAGAGGCTGCCCGTGCCGGTGTTGGCGGCGTCGTCGAAGCACGCGCCGCGAGCGGCGAGGTCCTCGTTGTACCATGCATGCATCGCCGCGATCTTCGCCGGCTCCATGCCGGAGAACGACGTGAAGTCCTGCGTCACCGCCGGTACGGCGGCGAGCTTCTTCGTGAGGCCCTCGAAGCTGGCGATGCCCGCGGTGAACTGCGCGCCGTCGACCAGGCTCTTCGCCTTGGCGGTGGAGTCGAGCTTCATCGCTTGAAGCGGCGAGATGCCCGCCATGTCGCGCACCGCGATGGTGGCGTGCACGTTGTCGACGTCGATGCCCGACACGCGCGCGTTGATCTCGGCGGTGGTCTTCCCGATGCGCAGGCCTTCGGGAGCGGAGGCGCCGTCCTTCAGCGTGCGCGCGTATCGCTCGGCGGGCGCGCCCTGGATGATGT
>JAXDMI010000044.1:0-3874 GCA_034666145.1 Myxococcales bacterium
GAGACGGAGACGCCCGTGCGCTCGTAGTCGAGGACGAGCTGCTCGGCGCGAGTCATCGTCGCGAGCACCGGGCGCTGCTCCTCGCTGTCCTTGCCGTCGAAGAGCGTGCGCGGCTCGGCGCGTGGGCCGACCACCTTCCAGATGGCCTCGCGACGACCTCCACAGAGCTCGTCGAGCGCGCCCGATTCGGCGAGCGCGACGACCTCCTTCTTGTCGAGACGTGCGCGCGCGATGAGGTCCTCGACGCCCGCGAACGGACGATCGGCACGCGCCTTCTCGATGCGCCGCCCCGCGTCCTCGCCGAGCCCGCTCACGAGACGGAGGCCGAGGCGGATCCACGTCGGCCGATCCCGGTCGGGGCGGATGCATGCGCAGTCCCAGTTGCTGACCCCGACGTCGAGCGGCGCGAGCGGAACGCCGTGACGTTGTGCGTCCTGGAGGAGCGTCGACGGCGAGTAGAAGCCCATGGGCTGGCTGTTGACGAGGGCCGCGGCGAACTCCGCTGGGTAGTGCACCTTGAGCCACGAGCTCGCGTAGACGAGGAGCGCGAAGCTCGCCGCATGGCTCTCCGGGAATCCATACTCGCCAAAGCCCTGGATCTGCTTGAAGAGCTGCTCGCCGAACTCCTCGGAGATACCGCGCTCGCGAAAGCCGACGAGCAGCCGCTCGTGGTGCTTCTCGAGCGAGCCGGTCTTGCGCCACGCGGCCATGTCGCGACGGAGGCGATCGGCCTCGCCGCCGCTGTAGCCGGCGCCCACGATCGCGATCTGCATGACCTGCTCCTGGAAGAGCGGGACGCCTAGCGTGCGCTCGAGGATCGGCTGCAAGATGGGATGCGGCGGGTCGTGCTTCTCCTCGCCGCTACGCCGGCGGAGATACGGATGGACCATGCCGCCCTGGATGGGACCGGGGCGCACGATGGCCACCTCGACGACGAGGTCGTAGAACTTCTCGGGGCGGAGCCGCGGGAGCATCGCCATCTGCGCGCGGCTCTCGATCTGGAAGACGCCCACGGTATCGGCACGACAGAGCGCCTCGTAGACCTCGGGCGCCTCGGCAGGGATGCTCGCGAGACGCTCGATGGCGGTCCCGCTCGCGAGGCCGCGCTTGTCGCCGGCGGCATACGAGGGATCGACCCGCGCCTCGTCGCGCACGAGGTCGAGGCACTTGCGGATCGCCGTGAGCATGCCGAGGCCGAGCACGTCGACCTTGAAGAAGCCGAGCGTGTCGACGTCGTCCTTGTCCCACGGGATGATGGTGCGCTTTTCCATCGTCGCGGGCTCGACGGGCGCGACCTCGGAGATGTCGGTGGCCGACAGCACGAAGCCGCCGACATGGATCGAGAGATGGCGCGGAAAGCCCTGGACGGCGCGCGCGAGGGCGACGGTCCTGCGCACGCGCGGATCGGTCGACGAGAACCCGATGGCCTTCAGGCGTGATTCGCTGACGGCGGACACGCCGTCCCACCACGTGACGACGCCGGCGAGCCGCTCCACTTGCTCGAGCGAGAAGCCGAAGACCTTGCCCACCTCGCGGAGCGCGCTCTTCGCGCGATAGCTGATGACCTCGCAGACCATCGCGGCGCGATCGCGCCCGTAGGTGTCGTAGATCTCCTGGATCACCTCTTCGCGGCGCTCGTGCTCGAAGTCGACGTCGATGTCCGGGGGTTCTCTTCGCTCTGCAGAGAGGAAGCGCTCGAAGAGCATGTTGGAGCGCGCGGGATCGACCGCGGTGATGCCGAGGCAGTAGCAGACTGCGCTGTTCGCTGCGCTGCCTCGACCTTGGCAGAGGATGTCGCGACGACGCGCCATGTCGATGATGGCGCGCACGGAGAGGAAGTACGGCGCCACCTCGAGCTTCGCGATCAGCGTGAGCTCCTTGTCGAGCTGCGCGGAGACCTTGGCGGGAACGTCGTCGTCGTAGCGGCTGCGCGCGCCGAGCTCGGTGAGACGACGGAGCGCCTGATCGGCGGTCTCTCCCGTCCGCCCGTCAGGGTGCCGGAAATCGCGATCGACGAGGTCCGTGATCTCGTACGGGAAGCGATACGAGAGCTCCTTGATCGAGAAGCGGCAGTGATCGGCAACGGCCCTCGTGCGCGCTACCCAGTCGGGGTGGAGCGAGAAGAGGCGGAGGATCTCCTCCTCGCTCTTGAGATGGGCCTCGGCGTTGGGAAGGAGCTCGCGACCGGCCTCGTCGAGCGTCTTGCCCTCGCGGATGCAGTGGAGGACGTCGAAGATCGGCTTGTCCGACGGCTTCGCGAAGAGGACGCGGTTCGTCGCGCAGAGCGGCACGGCGTGGGTGCGCGCGGCATCGAGGGCGCGCGTGACGCGAGCGCGGTCCTCGCCGTCCTTGTGGAGGTGCACGCTGATGGAGAGACGCGGCCCGAACGCGCGATGCAGCACGGCGATGGGCAGCGTGGCGTCGGCGAGAGCCCAGAGGCCATCGGCGCGCGCGCATACCGACGCGAGCGGAATGCCGGCGAACGTGTTGCGAGGGAGCTCGTCCTCATCGAGGTTCTCGGTGCGCCGCGTCGGCTGCGATCGCGGGTGGCGGTCGTGGCTCTCCGTCAGGATCTTGCAGAGATTCGTGTATCCTACATGGTTCTCGACGAGCACGGTCAGCGTGGTCGGCTTGCCGGGAACGTCGGGGACGTCGAGGCCCTCCTGCTCGAGCGTCAGCTCGCATCCCACGATGACGCGGACGCCCTGGCGCTCGCCCTCCTCTTGTGCGCGGACGACGCCGTAGAGGCCGTCGCGATCGGTGATGGCGATGGCGTCGTAGCCGAGCTCAGCGGCGCGGAACACCATGAGCTCGGGCGGCGTGGCGCCGGAGAGGAAGCTGAAGTTCGTGCGCGCGGTCAGCTCGACGTACTTGCTGGGGCGCGCTTCGATGGCGCGGCGGAGGGCCAGGAGCTCCTTCGTGACGTCGTCGTCACCGTTTGCGCCCAGCAGCGAGTTGTCTGCCGCGAGCGGCGTGCGCGTCGTCGGGTCGATGCGGATCCGCGTGCCCACGATGGACGGTATAGCACGAAGACTGAACACCTGCTCAGCCATGGCGCCCGTTCGTCACGCGCGGCGATCACGGCTTCGTGGGCGGGGTCTCGGACGTGCCTTCCGTCGCCGGCGCGGACGTGGATGCGGACGCGGGCGTCGACGTGGATGCCGCGGTCGATGCAGGCGCCGCGGTGGACGTGGCCGCCGTCGAGCTCGACGCGCCGCCGAGCGCGCGCTCCTTCACGCGATCCGGCGCGGGTCGACCGAGGTTGACGATGGCGATGTAGTGGCGTTGTGCGCCATCACGCTCGCCGAGGTCCCATTCCGTGTCGGCGAGACCGAGGAGCGCCGGGTAGTAGCTGGGGCTCGTCGCGAGCGCGCTGCCGTACGCCGCCTTCGCGCCGGCTTGGTCGCCTTGCGAGCGCGCGAGATCACCGAGCAGCCCGTAGGCCTCCGCGTTGCCCGGGCTCAGCACGAGCGCGCGCTCGAGGAGCGCCTTCGCGTGCGGAGCGTCACCGCTCTTGCGCGCTGCGGCTGCGCGCTCGAGGACCTCGGGCAGCGCGAGCTGCGAATCACCGACGGGCGCACGCTCGGCCATGCTGCCGGTGGTGGGCGGCTTGGCCTCGAGGATCGCGGCCGCGCCCGCCGCGGCCGGCGGCGTCTCCGATGCGGACGATGGCGACGACGGCGACGCGTTGCTCGGCTGCGCCGCCGCCGATGCCGCGAGGTTCGCCGTGCTCGACGGAGCGACGCGCGGATCGCCCGCGACGCTCGTGCTCGGACTCGGGCTCACACCTGCAGCGCTCGTGTCCGTCTCCGCCGGCGAGGAACGTCGCAGGTACGCGAAGCCCAACGCGACGATGCCGATGGCGACGAACGGC
>JAXDMI010000045.1:0-13985 GCA_034666145.1 Myxococcales bacterium
GGGGGGGCGCAACATCCCCGGAAACTGCGGCGCTGCGAAGCTCACGCCGCAGGAGCTCGCGCTCGAGTTCCTGTTGTTCGATCTCGCGGCGTGCGTTCAGCCGGACTCGCAGGTGCCTGCGGCGCCGCCGGTGAAGTGAAGCGCGCGCTCAGGGCACAGGCATCGACGCGCGGTCGAGGAACAAGTCGTCGAAATCGAGCGTCACATTCCCGCCGCCGATGATGCCGAGCCTGACGGCGGTGACGCGACCGAGCGTGAGCGTGCTCGACGAGACGACAGGCCCGCTGAACGCGATGCCTCGTGGTGCGACGAATAGCTCGACGACTCCGTTGCCGGTCCCGGCGCGGAAATGGATGCCGAAGCGGAAGATCCCGTTCGAGTTGTTGATCGGAAAGAAGCCGTTCAGCGGCATGCCGCCCACGCGCAGGGACGCGCGGTCCTTCGAGAGGGTGATGTCGATCGGTGCGCCCCCGCTCGCGGCGACGAGCCGCGTGACCGTCGTGTCACCCAGGTTCAGATCGACGAGTCTCACCAGGTACGTCGCATAGAGCTCGTCGACGGTGCCGACGCTCGTCTCGAGGTAGCTGTTGTCGTTGTCGACCTCCATCGAGCGCGTGCCGTCGATGGCGTCGAACGTCGTCACCCTGGGAAGGCCGACGACCGAGTCGCCGCCGTTCAGGCCGGTCAGACTTCCGCTCTCGAACGTCACCTCGCGAATGCGCGTGCCGGAGTCCGACGCGGGCGCGGATGCGTCGGGCGCGGGGTCCGGCAGGGAGCCGTCGGGCCCACCGGTAGGCTCGCGAGGCGTGGGCGCGCCGTCCGGGAGGGCCGCGCCGCCCTCGTCGCCGTCGATCGCCTCGCCGACGTGCAGATCGGCGGCACCCGAGATCAACGCGCACCCGGTGAGCGCGATCGCGCCCGCCGCGGCCAGAGCTCGGCCCAACCCCATCATGGAACTGTAGCCTGAATCGACGCGCCTTCAACGAACCGGCGGGAAGCTCTTACAAGCCGCGTCGAACGTATCGAGCGCCTTCTGGAGCGCGCCCGAGAGATCGCCGTCGCAGATCGAGCTGAACGTGCCATTTTTCCCGGCGATCGCGACGAAGTCCTTCAGGCGCTTCGCTTCGATCGCATCGCCGAACGACGAGGTGCACTTCTTGTCACCGGCGATGACCGCGGTCGCCCAGCGGCCCGGCCCCTTCGCGGCGACGTCGAGCATGTCGGCGTACTCCTTCACCGGATGGACGTTCGGCATCGTCTCGCAGACGTCGTTCTGGATCGTGAAGTTGTTGTCCTCGCGCGAGCAGTCGTCCTCGTCGGTGAGGACGACGACGGCGAGCAGCGCGTCGTCGCGGAGGAAGCCCTTGTTGGTGCCGTCCGCGACGCGATCGTTGAGCGCGAGCTTGAGCGCGTAGAGCGGCATCTCGATACTCGGACCGCTCGTGCCGGCCTTGGCGAGGCACGAGAAGCGAGAGGAGCCGCCCATGTCGTCGCGATCGACCCAGCGCTTGCTCTCGCCGCACGACTTCGTGTTCCTGAACGCGCCGTTGTCGCCCTTCTCGTCGGCGGGGAGCGAGCCGAAGCCGGGGATCTCCATCGAGTACTTCACGTCGCGACCGGTGGTCGTGACCGCGAGGCGATAGTCGAGCTTCGCGCCGCTCTTCGTCTTGAAGGCCTCGAGCACGCTGACGAACTTCGGGAAGTTCGTCGCGAGGTTCGACTGCTCCTGCTCCATCGAGCCGGAGTCGTCGACGACGAACACGATGTCCATCTTCTGGCACTCGTCCGCCTTCGGGTTCTCGCCCGCTTGCTGGCCGCCGATCGGACCGCTGCCGACCGGACCGGGCGTCGCGCCCGTTCCGTCCGCCGGCGTCGTGCCGTCGTCGAACGTGTTCCGCGTCGACGACGAGCCGCACGCGGTGAGCGAGACGGTGACGAGGCCGGCGATACCGACGAGAGCCAGGAGCGAGATCGGCTTCAGCATGGCCCCTGTCGTAACAGGACAAAACGCGAAGGGCCGCTGTTGGCGGCCCCCGCGATGCGTTCGAGACTCCTACAAAGGAGCCTTCTTTCTGGGTATTTCAGGCTTCCGCGGCGGACCGCTTGTCCTTCTTCCCGCTCTTCTTGCCCTTCTTGCCGGACTTCTTCTTGCCGCTGGCGAGAGCGCCGTTGCCGTTGCTGCCATTGCCGTTGGCGTGGCCGTTCGTCCCGTTCGGGACGCTGCGGACGATCGCCGTGCCCTTCACCTTGCCGCCGAGGAGGTCCGCGGCCATGACGGCGGCGCGGTTGACCTTCTCCCACGAGAACTCGGGGCGGCCGAAGTGACCGTAGGCCGAGGTCGCGTGGTACTGCGGGGCGAGGAGGCCGAGCTCGTCGATGAGCGCCTTGGGCCGCATGTCGAAGTGCTCCTCGACGTAGGCCTGGAGCTTCTCGTCCGTGACCTTGCCGGTGCCGAACGTGTTGACGTAGATGCCGACGGGGCGCGCGACGCCGATCGCGTACGCGACCTGCACTTCGCAGCGCTTGGCGAGGCCGGCCGCGACGATGTTCTTCGCGATGAAGCGCGCGTAGTAGCAAGCCGAGCGATCGACCTTCGAGGGATCCTTGCCGGAGAACGCGCCGCCGCCGTGACGGCCCATGCCGCCGTAGGTGTCGACGATGATCTTGCGACCGGTGAGGCCGCAGTCGCCCTGCGGTCCGCCGACGACGAAGCGACCCGTCGGGTTGACGTGGAGCTTCGTGTTCTTGTCGATCATCTTCTTCGGGATGACCTTCTCGATCACCAGCTCGACGATGGCCTCGCGGAGCGCCTTGTACTTGACGCTCTCGTCGTGCTGCGTGGAGACGACGATGGCGTCGCAACGGACCGGCACGTCGTTCTCGTACTCGAGCGTGACCTGCGTCTTGCCGTCGGGGCGGAGGAAGTTGACCTTGCCGTTCTTGCGGATCGACGCGAGCTGACGCGCGAGCTGGTGCGCGTAGTCGATCGGCGCGGGCATCAGGTTCGGGGTCTCGTCGGTCGCGTAACCGAACATGAGGCCCTGGTCGCCGGCGCCCTGCTCCTTGTGGAGGCCTTCGCCCTCGGTGACACCTTGCGAGATGTCCGGGCTCTGCTTCTCGACGGCAGAGAGGACGGCGCACGTGTTGCCGTCGAAGCCGATCGCGGAGTCGTTGTAACCAATCTCGAGCACCGCGCGACGCACGATGCTCGGCACGTCGATCGTGGCGGTCGTCGTGATCTCACCGGCGACGACCATCATGCCGGTCTTCGCGAGCGACTCACACGCGACGCGCGCCTTCGGGTCCTGGGCCAGGATGGCGTCGAGGATCGCGTCCGAGACGGCATCACAAAGCTTGTCCGGGTGCCCCTCGGTGACCGATTCCGACGTGAACTGGTAACGTGCCATGCGCGACTCCTGAGGAAGATTTCGAGGCCTCCTCCTAGCGCGTCACGGGTGCGGAACAAAGCCGGATCGGCGCCGAAATCGCACGTTCTCTGCCACGTTCTCCGGCGTTCTCTCGCCCGTTTCCGGCAACGGGTAGCCGCGCGCCGCCCTACGTACCGCTCTTACCGCTACCGCTTCGGCTTCGTGTCGTCCCACGGCTCGGCGCGCGGCCCGTCGGCGCCGTGTACGCCGGGCGCGGGCGTGGGCGGCATGCTCGACAAGCGTGGCGCGACGACGCTCGGTCGAACGGCGAGCTCGACCTCGGCGCCGGGGAGCGCAGCAATCGCCAGTGTCGCGGCGGGCTCGAAGACGAGCGGGGCGGTCGGTCCGCCGACTTGATCGTAGAAGCGCGCGGTCACGCGGCCCATGCGCTCGGGACCGAGCTCCTCCCAGATGTTCCGCCACGTGCGGCCTTCGCGGATCGCCGCGCAGAAATCCTCGGCGGTCGGGAACGACACCGTGTGACGGAGCACCGTGTGCCGCACGAGCGCGAGGCCGCCGTCTTCGAAGGTCTTCGCGAACGACTCGCGGCTGGCCTCGATGCGCGGAGGCTTCGCCACCGACGCGGGCTCGAGGTCGTGCAGAGCGCGCGCGAGGATCTCGAACGGATCGGCGTCGTCCGGCGGACCGAACGTGAGCACGCCGACCTTGCCGTGCGGGGCGAGCGATCCCGCCCACGCCTTCAGGACTGTGGAGCGATCGGTGAGCGTCCAGAGACCGAACGCGCAGACGATCGCATTCCAGCCGCCCTCGCCGATGTCGCTCGCGTCGGCGCGCTCGCACGAGACCGCGGGGAAGCCGGCCTTCTTCACCTGCTCGTCGCAGATGCCGATGAGCTCGGCGCTGGGATCGGTCGCGCGGACCGTGCCCTTGTCACCGACGGCGCGCGCCACCGCGAGGACCTCGGCGCCGGGGCCGCACCGTGCGACGAGAACACGCTGCCCTTGCGCCAGCGCGAGCTCGCGGACGAGGTCGAGGTGATAGGGCACGAAGCGCGGCACCCACTCCTCGATGTATCGCCTCGCAGCGCGGTCGAACGGCGTCGCCATCGCGCTCGAGCATAACCGACAACGCGCCGGAGAGTGAGGGTGAGGCCCGTGAGGCTGAGGCCTGACCAACGCAGCGACGGCGCCGGTCGCGGCCTGTTCGGCTCATAGGAACACTAACGTTTCTTTGCTACCAAGATGGCCATGAAGCTCTCCCTGCGTTCGTCGCGTTCATTGCGTTCGTTGCGCTCGCTGGTCGGCGTCGGTGGTGGCGTCGTTGCGCTCGCTGCGCTCGCTACGCTCGGCGCGTGCAGTGGGGACTACGCGCGGGTGCGTGGCAACTCCACGGACGGAACGTTGCCCGGGCCCGCGATGCCCGGCGTCGTCGACGGAAGCGGCGGAGGCAGCGCAGCCGGAAGCGGCGGAGGCGGCGGAGCCGGAAGCAGCGGCGGCAGCGGAACGAGCGGTGGAGGCGGAACGAGCGGCGACGGCGGTGACGGCGGTGGAGTCACCGGGCCGTGGCCGGGCTCGAGCCTCGTGATCCTTCCGTTCGCCGTGCAGAAGCAAGCGTCCGGCGCCGGATGGGGCACGGCGCTCACCGACATCGTTCGTCACATCCCGACCACCTACGGCACGCAGTACGACGTGCCGCAGGACTTCATCGCATGGGGCGACGTCGGCACGCTCGGCATCGATGGCCATCTGCGCATCTACCAGAACGTCACCGGCCAGCGCGCCAACGGCTTCTATCTCATGAAGGATCGCTTCGCGCTCGTCGTCGAGCCGCCCACCACGCGCGTGACGAGCGTCGCGCCGTACGTGCCGGCGAGCCTGCGCGGGTCGCGGTTCCAGTCCTATCTCGTCGATCAAGCCGTGACGTGGGACGACACGCCGACGTTCATCCTCGATCAGTGGAACTGCGAGACCAACGGCAGCGAGGTGGCTGTGGAGCTGGGCACGGCAGGCTCGTTCGCGACACCGCGGGACGGCGTCTCCGGCGCCCTCGAATTCACCGTGTACTCGCTGGCGCTCGGGCTCGCGGTCGAGAGCCTCGACGCGAGTTATCTTGCAACCTACACGCAATTTCGCGAATTCCTCGCGTGGGAGGCGGAGCGGGCGATGGGCCTCTACCGCGCGGGCGCCGTCCTGCCGTCGCTCGCGTCGACCACGCAGGACGCGTACTACACGGCGTGGAAGACCTCGCCCGACGGCAAGGCGCTCCGCAACTTCGCGCGCCGCACGTTCAACGGTGCGTACGTCACGAAGGTCCTGGAGATCGCCGCCGCCACGGAATAGCGCCGCGAAAAGCGCAATAGCTCGAGCGGCGCGACCCGCGCGCTCGGCGGAGCGGGCTGACAGGCCGGGGCGTCTCGACTAGGCTGCCGCCTCGCCATGACCGAGCCCGAGACCGCGACCGACACGGCGCACCTGCGCAAGACCTCGCTCTACGATCGCCACGTCAAAGCCGGCGGACGCATGGTGCCGTTCACCGGCTTCTCGATGCCTGTACAATACACGGGCATCGTCGACGAGCACCAGGCGGTGCGCACCGCGGCGGGCCTCTTCGACGTGTCCCACATGGGCGAGCTCGAGATGCGCGGCGAGTACGCGGCGCAGGTGGTCGACTACCTCATCACCAACGACGCCTCGAAGCTCGTCGACGGGCAGGCCCTCTACACCGCCGCGTGCAACGAGCAAGGCACCATCCTCGACGACCTCATCGTGTATCGCGCCGCGCAGGATCGCTGGCTCATCGTCTGCAACGCGTCGAACCACGACAAGATGAAGGCGGTCTTCGAGAAGGCGGCGAAGGACCACTGCGAATTCGAGGACCGCACGGACGCGACCGCGCTCATCGCGCTGCAAGGCCCGAAGGCCTTCGAGATCCTCGGGCTCGCGGGCGGAGACGCGGCGAAGCTCGTGGAGCTGAAGTCCTTCCATTTCCGCGACGCGGTCGTCGCCAACGTGAAATGCACCGTCGCGCGCACCGGTTACACCGGGGAAGACGGCGTCGAGATCTTCTGCGCCTGGAACGACGCGCCGGCGCTCTGGGACCAGCTCCTCGAGCTCGGTCGTCCGCTCGGCCTGAAGCCCGCCGGCCTCGGCGCGCGCGACACGCTTCGTCTCGAGTCGCGCCTCTCGCTCTACGGCAACGACATCGACGAGACCACCAACCCGATCGAGGCCGGCCTCGGCTGGGTGGTGAAGATGGACAAGCCGATGTTCGTGGGCAAGGCCGCGCTCGAGAAAGTGAAGGCCGCTCCCCTGCCCCGCAAGCTCGTGGGCTTCGAAGTGACCGGACGCGGCATCGCGCGGCACGGCTATCCGTTGCGCGACATGGACGGCAACGAGGTCGGCATCTGCACGAGCGGCAGCCCCGGACCCACGGTCGGAAAGACCATCGGCCTCGGCTATCTGCCCGCCGCGCTGACCGCGATCGGCACGAAATTCCAGGTCGATTGTCGCGGCAAGAACATCGAAGCGGTGGTCGTCAAGACGCCCTTCTACAAGCGCGCCTGAGCACGCCCAACGTACGCCCAACGCACGCGTAGACAACGGAAGAGAGAGACAGAAGCCATGAACATCCCCGCGGGCCTCAAGTACACGAAGGAACACGAGTGGACGAAGACCGAAGGCAACCGCGTCTCGGTCGGCATCACGGCGTTCGCCGTGGAGCAGCTCGGTGACATCACGCTCGTGAACCTCGACGTGAAGGTCGGCGACGAGATCGCCGCGGGCAAGACGTTCGGCACCATCGAGAGCGTCAAGACGCTCAGCGATCTCTACGCGCCCGTGAGCGGCAAGGTCGTCGACATCAACAAGGACCTCGACGCGAAGCCGGAGCTCGTGAACGAGGACTCCTACGGCAAGGGCTGGATGATCACCATCGAGGCCGCCGATGCGCGCACCGCGACCGATCAGCTCCTCGACGAAGCAGCGTACGCCGAGCACGTGAAGAGCTCGCAGCACTAATACGCGCGCGCGAACAGGTCGCTTCATGAACCTCCCGCGCGACGTCGCTCCGGAAGCGCAAATCCGCGGCGTGAAGACCCGGCGCGCGGGCCGAGCGCGCGCTACGATCGATGCATGGGGCTTCGAACGCTCGTCTGGTGTGCGCTCTCCGCCGGACTCTGCGCGGGCGCGCTGAGCGTGGCCGCATGCTCCGAGCTTCGCATCGCCGACGTCCACGACGGCGCCGCATCGGATGCGTCGGACGAGGCGAGCGATCCCGACGGTGGCACGCCCAGCCGCTTCACCATCGTCCAGCAGACCCCGGATGGCGGCTCGCTCGAGAGCGTGTTCGGCTTCGCCGCGAACGACATCTACGCGGCCGGTGAGAACGGCACGATCCTCCACTACGACGGTGCTTCGTGGACGAAGGGCGCCATGACGACCGGTGCCCTCCTCGCGAAGGTGTGGGGCAGAGCGCCGAACGACGTCTACGCGGTCGGCGTCCTCGCCGAGGCTGCGCGTGGCGTGTTGATGCACAACGACGGCAAGGGATGGATCGAAGAGCGCGAGTTCGACGACGGCCTCACCGCCGTGTGGGGAACGAAGGACTTCACGTTGGTCGGCGGTCTCAACGGCAAGATCTACAAGAAGACGGCGACGCGCGACTGGTACCTGCTCGTCACGCTCGAGAAGAACCCGTTCGCGACGCCCGAGCCGAACATCCACCCAGACGACAACTTCGCTCCCGTGGTCGATGCGCTCTGGGGCAACGACGCCACGCATTTCGGCGCCGCCTGCGACCTCGACACGACGGTCTTCTATCGCGACCCGAGCATGTGGGTGCCGGAGTACGATCCGGTCAACCGCAAGCGGCGCTTCCGATCGGTGTGGGGACCACCGGGGGCGAGCTACAACCTGTTCATCGGCGCGAACTACAACGGCGTATGGCTCGTGCAGAACGACATCGCGATGTCGCTCTCCTTGCACGAAGAGCGGGACACGCCGGAGCGCGTCGACCAAGCAGTCTGGGGAATCTGGGGCACGGCCACCGACAACGTCCTCTTCGTCGGCGACAAGGGACGGATCATGAGCTGGAAGGGTCAGGGCGATGTGACCATCGTGCCCGCACCGACGACGACGGGTCTGTCCGCCGTGTGGGGAAGCTCGGCGGACGACGTGTGGATCGTCGGTGACGACATGACGATCCTTCACGGGTCGATGCCCTGAGCCGGGCTGCTCGCTCGACGCTCACTCCATGCCGACGCGCTTCTTCAGGTACTTCGCGGAGATCGCGCCGATCTCCTGCGCGCAGCGACGTGCACCTTCGCCGGCGGAGAAGCCGCCCTGCCGCGAGCGCACGCGGATCGTGTCGAGCACCGCGCCGCTGCCGTCGAGGAAGTCGATATCGGCCTCGAGCGTCGCGGGCGCGCTCGACACGACGGCGTAGTAGCCCGGGTCGTACTGCACGAAGCGCGCACGCACGCTGAAGATGCCCGCGCCCGACGTCGCGGCCATGAGGAGCTTCTCGCGCTCGCCGACGAAGCCGTCCGTGAACTTCTCGGTCATCGCGACCTTGTCGCCGTCCCAGTTGTCCTTCTTCTCGGCCTTCGCCTCGGCGAGCCACTGCTGCTCGGTCTTGTCGCCGACGTGGAAGTTCGGATCGAAGACGGCCTTCTCGACGCGGAAGCTCGACGTGCCCGTCATCGGGTTGGGATTGGCTTGCTTGATGACCTGATACTTCGGCCCGCAACCCCCAACGACCAGAGAGAGCGCCAGGGCGAGCACGAGCACCACGGAGGAGAACGCAGTCTTCATGGCCTCGGTTCTATCACCGATCCACCGAGCGAAATCCCTTCGCAGAAGGGGTAGGATTGCGCGGATGAGCGGCCTCGCCGTCCCCGGCTACGACGTGTGGGGTCTCCTCGGCGAAGGCGGCATGAGCGAGGTCTGGCTCGCGAAGCATCAGGGCCTCGCGGTCCCGGTCGTCATCAAGACGCTGCGTCATAGCCTCGTCGAAGCGCAAGGCGCGGACGTCGCTGCGGCGCGCGTCCGCTCCGAGGCGAGGCTCATGGCGCGCGTGTCGAGCCCTCGCATCGTGCGCGCGCTCGACGCCGGCATGGTCCCCGCTTCCGGCATTCCGTTCCTCGTGCAGGAGTACGTCGACGGCCTCGACTTCGCGGAGCTCGACGGTCGACGTCGCAAGTCGCTCGGCGTCGGGCTTCCGCTCTGGCTCGTGTGTCACGTGATGCGCGAGATCGGGCTCGGACTCCGCGCGGCGCACCAGGCCGGCGTCGTCCATCGCGACCTCAAGCCTTCGAACGTCTTCGGCGCACCGGAGACCGGGATCCGTCTCGGCGACTTCGGCATCGCGGTCGCGGTCTCCGACGGCGGAGTGCGCGACAACGCCGGCACGCTCAAGTTCATGGCGCCCGAGCAGTTCCGCGGCGGTGACGTCGGTCGCTACACCGATGTCTGGGGCGCCGGCGCCACCGCGTGCGATCTCCGCTACGGCCATGCGCCGTTCGACTGCGTCGAAGACATCCTCGACGACGTCAAAGCTCCGCGCATGCCCGCTCCGACCACGCCCGCCGAGGCTTATTTCCAGCAGCTCGTGCGCGCGATGCTCGAGAAGGACGTGCGCCGGCGCCCCGAGGACATGTCGGCGCCGCTCCATCATTTCTCGATGCTGGGACGCGCGCTCGAGCCTCCGCAGCCGACGGCGAGCCGTCTCGACAAGACGACGCTCCTGCTCGGCAACGTGAAGCTGTCGTTCAAGGTCGGCGACATCTCGACCAGCGATGCCGAGGCCATCGTTTCGAGCGCCAACTTCGAGATGAAGATGCGCACCGGCGTGGGCGAGGCGCTGCGCCGGCGCGGGGGCGACGAGATCGAAGCCGAGGCGACGGCCGAAGGAGAGCGACCGCTCGGAACGTGCATCCGCACGAGCCCCGGCAAGCTGCACGCGAAGCACGTCTTCCATGCCGTCAGCGCGTGGAACGAAGTCTCGTGCGTCGGTCGCGCCTTCGCGCGCGCACTCTTGCTCGCCGACGAGCACGGCGCTCACACGCTCGCCGTTCCCGCGCTGGGAACCGGCCAGGCGCGCGTCGGCATCGAGATGTGCGCGAACGCGATGACCACCACGCTCCGCTGGCACGCGATGCTCGGCGGCATGCGTTGCCGCGAGATCACGGTATGGCTCGACTCGGACGCGAAGCGCCGCGCGTTTCAGGACGTCGCCGAGGAGACGTTCGGCATCGGCGAGGTGGGTCTGCTCGGAGCCGCCGACGTGGGGCTCCCCGTCGACGAGCCGATGTCGCCCTGCTCGCCCGAAGGCGCGACGTTCCTCGACGCGCGCCAATCGACGGCCGGCAAGTAGGCGCTACTCGCTCTCGACGCGGTTTCGGCCCGCGCGCTTCGCGCGATAGAGCGCGGCGTCGGCGCGCGACACGATCTCGTCGGCCTTGTAGCCGTTGCGCTCGTCGGCAGCGGCGACGCCGGCGCTGAACGTGATGTGACGGAGCTCGTCGCGCGGCCCGAGCGTGATGGGCTTCGCGGCCAGGTTCGACCGCAGGCGGTTCGCCACGATGCGCGCCGCCATCGACGTCGTTCCGCGCAAGAGCAGCACGAACTCCTCGCCGCCGTAACGACAGGCCACGTCGTCCTCGCGGAGCTGCGCCTGCGCTACGTCGGCGATGTGACGGAGGACGCGGTCGCCGTCCTCGTGGCCGTAGGTGTCGTTCACCAGCTAGAAGTGGTCGAGGTCGAGCATCACGATCGCGAACGGACGCTTGTGACGCTTGGCGTGCGCCACTTCTTCGCGAAGGCGGCGATCGAAGTAGCGACGATTGAACAGCCCGGTGAGCGCGTCGTGCGCGGCGTTGTCGAGCGCGAAGCGGAGCTTGTTCTTCAGCTCGCGCTGCGTGCGTGCGCGCTCGCAGACCGCCTTCACCTTTGCCGTGAGCAGCGTCGGGTGGAGCGGCTTCGTGAGGTGGTCCATCGCGCCCAGCTCGATCATCTTGAGCATGTCGGCTTCGGTGGGCGGACCGTCGGTGAGGAACAGCACCGGAATGGAGGCCGTCTCCGGCTCCGCTCGCAGTTGCCTCAGGACGTCCCACGAATCGGTGCCGGGCATCGCGAGGTCGAGCAGGATGCAGTCGAGGGTGCTCGCCTTCTCGATGGCCACCTCGAGGGCGTGAACGCCGCTCTCGGCCTGCGCGACCAGCATCGCGAGGGCCGACATGTGATGGATCACGGCCTTGCGCGTCGCTTCCTCGTCGTCGACGACGAGGATTTCACCGGGCGCTACGGGAGCGATGGAAATGAGCGAGTCACGAACGCTCACGAGGTCGATTGTACTCGCTTGGTCCTCGACCGTGATTAGGAATCACGTTCGAGGGCCAGCTTCCCGGCCCGTCACGACCAGGACCGCACCGGCCAAGATCAGCGCGCCCCCGAAAAAGGAGAGGGTTCCTACGCGCTCGCCCATCAGGGCAGAGGCGAGGAGGACCGCGACGAACGGCTCGAGGAGCGTCAGGACCGATGCGTGGCTCGCCGCGATCCGGCGTAGGCCCCACACGAAGAGAAGGCCACCGAGAGCGCCTGGCCCGAGCGCCCCGAGGAGCACCACCGCGAGCGCATGCTTCGAGACGAG
Organism: Myxococcales bacterium; assembly: GCA_034666145.1. GTDB lineage: Bacteria > Myxococcota_A > Polyangia > Polyangiales > Polyangiaceae > Labilithrix. The sequence continues at coordinate 12,036 of JAXDMI010000045.1, forward strand.
CGCGTACTCCGACGTTGGAACGAGCGCGAAGAGCAGCGGCGTGGCCACGAGGCCGTGGAAGAACATCATCTCGCTGCCCGAGAACGCCTTCACGAGGCGCTTGTTGACGAGCACGTTCGAGGCATAGAAGACCGCGCTTCCGGCGCCGAGCGCCGCGCCCATGACGTCGCTCCGCCCGAGACCGACGCGCCACGGCTCGAGCAGGAGCACGAGCCCCACGAACGCCACCGTGACGGCGCCGAACGTGCGCACGCGGGCCTTCTCGCCGAGGACGAACGGCGCTGCCACCGCCACGAAGATCGGCGTGAGGTAGTGCGTGAGCACGGCGATGGCGACGGTCGTGCGCTGGTACGCGGCGAAGAAGAGCACCACGTTGAGCGCGTCGCCGATGCCGAGCCACGCGACGCCCAGCCACTGCGCCGGCGTTGGCTTCACGCGCAGTCGATCGCCCAGCATCACCGGCAGGCTCGCGAGCGTGAGCACCGCCATCAGCATCGCGCTCTGGAGCGCCGCGGGCATCGGCGCGCTGCGGAGAAACACCGGCCACGTCCCCCACAGCGACGCAGCAAAGGCGACGAGCAAGAACCCGATCGCTCTCCGACTCACGTCACGTCGCCAGTCCCTTCAGCTTGGCAAGCGTGGTGAGGGCCTCGAGCGGCGTCATCCGATCGAGGTCGAGCGCGCGGAGCATCTCGACGGCGGCGCTTGCAGGCCCGGCACTGTTGCCGTCGTTGGCGGCCGCGCCGGTGCCTCCCGAGCCGAAGAGATCGAGCTGCGGCACGCGGCGTCCGCGTTGGGTCTCGCGCTTGCCTTCTCCCGCAGGTGAAGCCGCGCCGCGCTCGAGCGAGCCGAGGATCGCGCGAGCTCGCGCCAGCACCGGCTCCGGCAGCCCTGCGAGGCGCGCGCACGCCACGCCGTAGCTGCGTGAGGCCGCGCCGCGCTGCACCTTGTGGAAGAACACGATCGAGCCTTCGTGCTCGCGCGCGCTCACGCTGTGGTTCTCGGCGCTGGCGCAGCTCGCCGTGAGATCGGTGAGCTCGTGGTAGTGCGTCGCGAAGAGCGCGCGGCAGCCCACGACGTCGTGCAGGTGCTCGGCGACCGCCCACGCGATCGAGAGGCCGTCGTACGTGCTGGTGCCGCGGCCGATCTCGTCGAGGACCACGAGCGAGCGGCGCGTCGCGCGACGAAGGATGTTGGCGGTCTCCTTCATCTCCACCATGAAGGTGCTCTCGCCACGCGCGAGGTTGTCGCTCGCTCCAACGCGCGTGAGGACGCGATCGACGACGCCGATCTTCGCGCGACGTGCGGGCACGAACGACCCGGTCTGCGCGAGGACCACGGCGAGCGCCACCTGACGCATGAACGTCGATTTTCCGGCCATATTCGGGCCGGTCACGATCCAGAGGCGCGAGCGATCCGCGGAGGCCTCGGCCATCGCATCGAGCACGAGATCGTTGGGGACGAAGCGACCGGCGGCCGCGAGACGCTCCACCACCGGATGCCGCGCGTCCTCGAGGATCAGCTCGAAGGAGTCGTCGACGTCGGGGCGTGTGTAGTCGTCGCGATGCGCGAGCTCGGCGAGCGCGCTCGAGACGTCGAGCGATGCGAGACGCGATGCGACGGCGCGGAGGCGCTCGGAGTGCACCGCGAGCTTCTTCACGAGATCGACGAAGAGCTCACCTTCGCGCGACGACAGGCGATCCTCGGCGTGCGCCAGCTTGTCGGCGAGCGTGTCGAGCTCGTCGCACGTGAAGCGCTCACCCGTGGCGATGGTCTGCTTGCGACGCCAGGCCTTGGGCGCCTTCGCGAGATGCGTGCGCGTGACCTCGACGTACCAACCGAAGACGCGCGTGTAGCGGAGCTTGAGGCTCGGGATCTGCGCCTCTTCGCGGAGCCGCCCTTCGAGCTCGACGATGAGCCGCTGGCCGTCGCGTGTGAGCGTGCGAGCCT
>JAXDMI010000046.1:0-6936 GCA_034666145.1 Myxococcales bacterium
GATCCTCGTCATCGCGATCATGTGGGTCTTCGCGCTCTCGATCGTGCGGCGCTCGCAGCGCTTCGAGCTCTTCTACTTCACGCATCTCCTCTATGTCGTGTGGTTCGTGCTCGCGATCGTGCATGCGCCGTCGTTCCTCTTCTGGGCCGGCGCGCCGCTGCTCGGCTTCGCGGTGGAGCAGGTGCTGCGCGTCGGACGGCGCGCGAAGAAGACCTCCGTGACCGAGGCGCAAGCGCTCCGCTCGGGCGTCACGCGACTCGAGCTCGAGCCGCCGCGCGGCTTCACGTGGCGCCCGGGCGACTATGCCTTCTTGCGCATCCCGGCGATCGCGAGACACGAGTGGCATCCCTTCACGATCAGCAGCGCGGAAGAGAGCGGCGCGCTCACGTTCCACATCCGCTCGCTCGGCAACTGGACGGCCGCGCTGCGGAGGCGCGTCGAGAGCGATGAGGCGAGCGCCGCTAGCGGTGGTGGCGGCGCGACCGAGCCGCTGATCGCTTACGTCGACGGTCCGTATGGCACGCCGAGCGCGCACATCTTCGATTCGCGGTTCGCGGTGTTCATCGGCGCGGGCATCGGCGTGACGCCGTTCGCGAGCGTGCTCGCGAGCTTCGTGTTGCGCGCACGCGGCGATCATCCGCCCAAGCTCACGAAGGCGCACTTCTTCTGGCTCAACAAGGACCAGTACTCGTTCGAGTGGTTCGCGGCGCTGCTCGCCGAGCTCGAGGAGGAGGACCCGCGCCAGCTCCTCGACATCCACCTCTGCATGACCGCGGGACGCGCCGATGCGAGCGCGCTTGCCGTGGAGGTCGCGCGCCAAGTGCTGCACGAGTCGGGCAAGGACGACATCGTGACGGGCCTGCGAACGCACACGCACATGGGGCTCCCCGACTGGGAGCGCATGCTCTTCTTGATCCGCGAGCAGCATGCGCCCGAGCCCGTCGACGTCTATTTTTGCGGGCCGCCGGGCCTCGGGAAGAAGATTCGGCCCGTCTGCGCGAAGCTCGGGATGCAGTTCCGCGAGGAGAAGTTTTGAGCGCGGCGCGGGCATGGCTGGCGGTCGTCGCGGGTGTCGCGCTCCTCGCGGTCGCGGTCGCGTGCGACGGCGGCGCGGGATCGGTCGCGGTCGCGGACGCGGGAGCGGCAACGAGCGCGGCCGCGCTGCACGCGATCGAGTGCGCGACGTGCCACATGCCCGAGTATCAGAGCGCGCATCCCGTTCACGTCGGCGTCAACCCCACGACGTGCGGCGTGTGTCACACCGAGCAGGGGTGGCATCCGTCGCGGCTCGAGCATCCGTTCTGGGCGCTGACCGGCGCGCACGAGAAGGCGCAGTGCTTCTATTGTCATCAGGGAACGCCGACGCGCTTCGCGGGAACGCCGAAGGATTGCATCGCGTGTCATCGTCCGGAATACGAGTCGAGCACGTATCCGGGACACTCGACGTTCCCGACCACGTGCGCCGACTGCCACACGACAAAGGCGTTCAAGCCGGCGACGAAGATCCCGCCGGCCGCGCCGGTGATCGTGACGCCGCCGCCGCCGCTCGCGAGCGCGAGCGCGGGCGCGAAGACGCCGAAGACCCCGAAGACGCCGCCGGTACCCACGCTCCGCCCGACGACACTGCCGACAGCCCCGCGCGTGCCGACGAGCGTGCCGACGAGTCGACCGCCCGACGTGATCACGCGCCCCAGCACACGGCGGTGAGCGGGGGAGCGCAACGAGCCGACGTCGTGAACCATCTCTTCAGGAGGTCAACGACCGCTCAGCGATCGAACACCGTCGTCTGCAGCAAGTTCCGGATCGTGGGATTGAACGCAGAGCCCATATTCCCGCCGGGCGATGCCGGGTCCTCGGCGCGGACGTCGCTCCAATATTGATATTCGAGCATCGCCATCTGCGCCCCGGCGCACGACGCGACCGGTTGATTGTAGAGTGCACGCGCTTCGGGTGAATTGAATACGCGGCCGATGTTCTCCTGGCCGTAGTTCGCGAACGTGATGTAGATCGTGCCGATGGCGTTGTGCACGGCATTGCCGACCGTGCCCGCCGGGAAGCCGCCCGTCGCGGCATAGGCGCCGAGTCGCGAATCGGGGTTGGGCGTGAGCTCGCCGCTGTCGACGCGCCGGAGCGTGCGGAACAGGTTCAGGTCGGTGGTGTCGACGAGGTCCGGCGTATCGCGCGCGGCGCCGGTGAGCCCGGTGCGGCTGTCGCCGTAGGTTCCGCCGACGCTGCCGAGATGCATTGGCATGCCGTCACTGCCCTTGGGCTGCTCGCAGATCAGCTTCGATGCGTCGCCCGCGAGCTTGTCGCCGCCAGGCATGACGAGCGAGCCGGAGCCCGCCTGATCGAGCGGCCGCAGGCCTTGCGTGACGAGGCCGCCTCCGGCGATGCGTCGTGCGAGCCCGTCGCTTGCGGCAGCGCCCGCGAGCGCCTGATCGATCTCCTTCTTCGCGGCGACCATGCGCTCGGGATCGTTCGAGCGGAGGTCGGCTTCGAGACGCGCGACGCGTCCGGGGCTCGCGGCGTCGATCTCGGCGACGAGCGCGTCCGCGACGGCGTCGTACGCGCGTGATGCGGCGCGGTCCTCCGTGCTCGCGACGGAGCGAGCGCCGAGGAGGCCGCGCACGAGATCGCCGCTGTGCATCGTGGGCTCGCCCGGTGCTCCGGCCGGCGCGTCGTCGCTGCCGTTGCACCCTATGGCGATGGGCAGAGCACCGAATACCCAGGCCGACACGAAGAGCGCGGCAAGCGAGCGAAGACGCATGTGCCGGCCCCCGCTGCAAACCACGGACCCACCACAAAAGCGGCGGATCCCGCGTCTTCGAAGATCCAGTGGGAAGCAATGGTTCCCCCCAGCGGAACCAGCAGCTCCGGTCAGGGACGGATCGACTGTTCCCAGAACACGACGTCGCCGCCGCGATTGGCGACGAAGGACACGTTGCCGTCATGCGAGATCACGATGGCGAGGCCGTTCGGGTAATCGTTGACGAAGCGATACGCGGCGCGATGCCGGGTGCCCACCACCTCGATCGATTCGGGACGTCGCTCCGCGCCCTCGGTATCGAGCGCATGCCACACGCGCAGCGGAGCGGCGAGCTCGTTCGAGACCTCGGCGCCGAAGCCGACCACGCCGAAGCGCTTGTCGAGGACCACGGCGCCGTCGATGGCGGCGAGGTTCGCGAGCGTGCGGCTCCACTCGAAGACCTCCTTCTCGAGCGCCGCGAGCTCCGTGCTGCCGTCCGCCACGAAGTCGGACCATCCGATGCTCGGCTTGTTCGACTTGCTGGCGACGGCCTCGAGCAGACGGAACAGGATCGTTCGATAGCGATGCGACGGCTCGTCCTGCTCGATGCGGTATTTGAGGCGGAGGCCGGCGGCGGCGCCGTCGAGCGCGCTGTCGACGACGAGGATCAGGCCGCCGTGTTGGCCGCCGCGAACGAGCTGGATGATCCGGCGTAGCATGTGCTGGGCGATGCGTCCGACGAGCGCGCTCTCGACGCTGGTGGATGCACCGCGGCTCGCGCTCAGGCGCTCGTGCTCGGCGCGCACCTCTTCGCGCTCGCGAGTGAAGAGCGCGGGGAGCCATTTCGAGTCGAAGACGTCCATGACGGCGTCCACGAGTGCGCCGCGCTCGAGCGCGCCGACGAGCTTGCCGGCGCTGCGCACCGCGAGCTGGCCGGGACCGGTGACGTGGATGATGGGGTCGTGGGTCCAGGTGGGCACGACGCTGCGGCCGCCCCAGGTGGGCGCGAGCCAGGCGGGGCCGGAGTGCGCGATACCCCAGATGCGAAGCGCGTCGTCCTTCGCGTGGTGCTCGGCGCCGATGAGCGCGGTCTCGAACGGCACGGAGGGCGCGAGGCGACGGAGCTCGTCGGGGAGGAGCGGCCGCGCGTGATCGAACATGAGCCGGAGCACGCCCTTGTTGGCCTCGCCGCTCTCGGGCAGAGCGCTAGCGGGCGTGAGGAGGAGCCGAAAACGCGTAGGCCGAGCCTCTTCCGAGGTGAGCGAAGCTTGGAACGCGGCGGCGAGCGCATCGTCGAGCACGCGCGGAGGAACCGTCAGCGGCGTGGCCGCCGGCCAGTTCGCCACGACGTAGCGCGTGAGGTCGGGCGGATACGCCAGGACACAGGACATGGTGCAAGTATGGCGCGTATCGCGCGCGAACGTGGCGCCGTGTTGCAGAACACCACGGCTGCGCTAGCCGGCGTGCAGCGGTTTCCCGCGATGAGGTTCCGTTGCACTCTGCAACGGATCACCTAACGGCAACCATCCCGATTGCGGGACCTGCAATATCGCTCGTACGCTCTTTTGGGGGCGAGCAACCTTGTTGAGCATTCTCACGGACACGGTCTATTCGGCATATGCGCGCTACTTCACGCACGCGACCTTGGTCGAGGGAACGCTGAAGGGTAGCGACGTCGCTTCGCGATGCCTCATGGTGATGCCCCGCAACTCTCCGTTCGAGCACTATCTGCTCCGGAGGATGTACGGCGAGTCGTTCACGCGGGTGCGCGTCCGTCGCATCTGGATTCCCGCGCTGAAACGCCTCGCGAAGAACCTGCCTGCGGACGTCGACTTCTGCATCGCTGCGCTGCCGTCGCGCTGGGATCGAACCTTCGCCACGTTGCACGACTTCAAGAGCCCCACCATCGTTCGTCAGGTCATCGACCTGAGCGGCGATTGGCCGGACATCACCAAGCGTTTCAACAAGAAGAAGCGCGAGATCTTCAACCGATTGACGAAGAAGAATCCGTACGAATTTCGGATATCCAAGGAGCTGGCCGATTTCGACCACTTCTATCGTCGGATGTATTTCCCTCACACGGAAAAACAGTTCGGTAAAGCGGCCAAGATCGATTCGTATGAGACGCTGAAGACGTATTTCCAGAGAGGCTTCTTGCTGCTGGTGACGGAGGGCGGCGTCGACGTCGGTGGATCACTGTGCTTCTTCGAGGGCGACACGATGGTCTTTCATCGCGGCGGCGTGCTCGACGGCAACGAAGAGCACGTCAACAACGGCGCCCAGACGTCTCTCTACTTCTACAAGATTCGCTATGCGAAGGAGCAGAAGCGAGCCCGGCTCGACCTCGGTCACAGTCGCGCGTTCTTCGATGACGGCGTCTACCGCCACAAGCGGGAATGGGGCGCTTCGGTCACGGTCGACGACGATCTCAAGTCGTGGCTCTACTTCTTCAATCCGAAGAGCTGCCGCCAAGGCGCATCGATGTTCCGGAAGAACCCGCTCATCGTGCACACCGGCGACGGGCTGAAGGGCTATTGCGTGGTTCCCGAGGACGCCGAGCTCTCCGACGCGGAGAAGCGCGACATCGCCAAGCGCTACGACTCGCCGGGCATCCGAGGCATCGTGTTCAAGTCCCACAACGGGCGGTCGGTGGTCCCGCCCGCGGACGTGCAGCCGAGCGGCTAGTCTCCGCGTTTCGCGACCACGTTCACTTCACCTGCGGCGGCTTCGGCGCTTCGGTCTCGTTCTGGATGCACGACGCCAGGTCGAAGAAGAAGAACGCGAGGAGCTTCTCGCCCTCCTTCAAGCTGCTCGCGCAGCCCGCCGGATACGAGGGATCGATCACGTCGTTACCGGTGCCGCCGAGTGAGCTGTTGTTGTTGAGGTGCGCGTCGATGTGCAGGCCCTTGCCGCATTGTTGATCGGCAGGAACGCCGACCGGCACGTTCACCGAGAACACGCGCGGTCCGGGGCTGGGTGCGCCGGACGTCGCCCACTGCTGCGTCTTCATCGTATCCGTCGACGCGATGTTGCTGAAGACGACGTCTGGAGTGACCTTGTTGTTCGAGCCCGGAGTGACCGTCGCGAGCCAGTCACCGAGCGCCTTGCCCTTGGGGAAGGTCGTGTCGATGGTGATCGGGCTTCCGCCCGGGGGCGCGCCGCCGGGGATCGAAGCCGCGCCCGCGAGGGCGGCGTCGGGCGAGAATTTGTACCAGGTGTACATGAAGTCGGTGGTGAAGATGCGGCCGCCCGCCGTGAGGTAGTCGGTCATCGCCGCGAACGCCGGAGCCCCCTTCGACGGGTTGCCGCCGAACGAGCCGCCCTCGCGCGCCTCCTCGCACTCGCACGAGAGGAGGACGAGGTCGTAGGTCTTCAGCTTCATCGGGTCGTTCCACAGCGGTCGCGCGCTGTTCGCTGCTCCCGGTCCGATGTTCCCGTTGAGGCTGTTGCCGTTGTAGACGTGAATCGCCTTGCTCGGCCCGTCGCTGTCGAGACCGAACTCGCTGGGATCGATGCCGACCTTGGGCAGCATGCAACCGAGCTGATCGCATCCGCCGGTGGTCAGGGCCATGTGCGGGATGTCGCCTTCGGACTGCTTCCTCGGCAATCGCGTGAGCTCGTGATCGGTGAGCGCGTTCTCGGTGCACGCGGTCACCTCGGGGATGACCACCTGGCGCCGCCACTTGCCGATCTGGATGACGAGCGGGATGTTCTTCCCGCTCGGCACGTTCTGGAGCGTGAATTTTCCGGTCGCGTCCGAGAGGGCGGTCACGAGCGGCGCGCCCGTGACGGCGCCGCACTTGTCGCAGGTCGCGCCATGCGTGAGCGCATCGGGCATGGAGTTCGGCACGTAGACGATGGCGTTGTAGAGCGGCAGCGTCCCGTTCGGCGCGTAGACGGTGCCGGTGACGGTGGTATCGCCGCCGCCTCCACAGTTCGTTTGCTGGCATTGCAGATTGAGGCACGCGGCGCCGGAATCGCCGCCGGGGCCGAAGCCGGGGCCGGACTCGATGCCGACTCCACCTTCGAGGCCGTTGTCGTCGATGATCGACTGGCGCGGGTTCCCTCCGCATCCGGCGGCAGCGGCGGCGACGATGACTCCAACGGAAACAAGAAGGGCGACAGCGTGCGCGGTCCTCATCGTGGCTTGCTCCTCGGGGGTCGGCCGGGGGCGCCGCGCGGGTCGATTC
>JAXDMI010000047.1:0-3183 GCA_034666145.1 Myxococcales bacterium
GCGACAGCGACGTCGCCGATCAACACCGCCGCGTTCTCGGTCTACAGAAGTCCGATCTCGTCGCGCAGGCCCGAGCCCGGCACCCGCATCGCTCGCCGGAGATCGTCGAGCTCCAGGCCGAGGCCAGACTGAAGACGTGCATGGCTGCCTTCGACGTGCTCACGCCGCCCAACCCCGAGTATCGCGACGTGGTGAGAGCGATTGACGTCCCGACGCTGCTCGTCATCGGCGACAGCCCCGTCGTCACGCTCGAGATGGCAACCGAGCTGCGCAGCCTCAACCCACGCGTGCGCATCGAACAGGTAGAGAACGCGGGTCACGGCCTCCCGTTCGAACAGCCCGAGCGCCTGGCCGAGGTGGTCGTGACGTTCCTGCGTGAGGATGCGCCATGAGCAACAAGCGCGTGCCCGGCGGTGTCGTGCACGAGTTGCCCATCGACCTGCGTGCGGCGCTGATCGCGAACCCCACGGCGCTCGCTGCATGGACTGACATCACGCCCCTCGCACGCAACGAGTTCATCTGCTGGGTCGAGGACGCAAAGCAAGAGGTGACGCGAAAGCGCCGCATTCGCAGGACGCAAGAGGAGCTGGAAGAAGGCCAACGCCGACCCTGCTGCTGGCCTGGGTGCAAGCACCGTGAGCGCACGGGTGGGTGAGCAGCCGACTGCACCCGATCGATCGGGCCGTCAGCGGCGGTCTTCGCGCGTGAGGTCGATCTCGACGCCGATGCTCTCGTCGCCGTCAGGCTTGATGTTGAACATCCGGACTCGCAGCGCACCGTCGGTCTGGTCGTCGAGCTCGGTGCGCCAACCCCATCGCGGCTGACCCTCGCCGACGAAGAACGTCCCGAGCGCGCTGATCGTTGCGACGGCGCCGCCCTCCGGGACGGGCTTGCTCTCCGAGACGAGGATGGCGCCGCCCGTGTGAAGGCTGTCGATCCACGACATCCGGAAGAGCCGATCGCCCTTCTCGTATGCGAGCGTCAGCTCGCCGGCGATCGGTTCGCCCATGGCGCGAGAGACGTAGGCGAAGCGCAGGAAACGCCCGCCGAGGAGCATTTCGATCGTGCCATCCCACGGCGCGACCTCGGCCGCCTCGCGGTTGCTCGGATCGGCGTACGTCTTGGCGGTGCCCGTCCAGCGGCCGGCCATCCGGGCGAGGCGCGCGTGAACGTCGGTCGGCGAGAAGGGCCCCGTAGCCACGGCGGCGAGATCCATCGCGCCTCCCTACCACAGACCCATCGTCGCCGATGCGCGTCGCCGCCGTCACTGCATCATTCCCGCGGGAACGGGAGCCACACACCGTGGCGTTCGACTTGCGCCAACGCGGCGTCATAGGTCGAAGCGTGGAGCTCGACGAGCTCGGGAAACGCCAGCAGGCCACGCGCGTCATCATGCATCTGCTTCAATGACGTGCCGAACTGCTCCACGAGCTCCTCGGCTACCGCCTTGCGAAACCGTTCGAATGCACCGTCGATCCCGCCGCTCTCGCGGAAGTCGCCAAGAACGCGTTCGAGCTCGGGCGACGGAGTGAACCGCATGCCCGCCAGTGCCGCACGGACAGCGGCGCCTTCCGTCGGGGCGAGTGCATTGACCATCTCGGCTGCCTCCCGTTCGAGCGCTTGGCGGGGAGGAGTGAAATGAACGTTCGAGCAGTAAACGAGCGTCCCATCGCTGAGCCGCTTGCCGGCCGACGTGATCATCACTTCCTTGATCGTGGCGCGCTGTTCGGCCGGGAGCTCGACCAATGCTTGGAGGCTGTCGCCGAGGCAGTCCTCCACCGACAGAGCGAGGGGCATTCGAAGGAGGAGACGCGTGTCGATTCCCATGGCATTGGCATTCAGCGCGCGCCCCGCGCGTCGTTCAGGGTAACACTCCCTCGAGCTTGGCATCGAGGACGAGGAACCCGTTCCGATACGCGACCCTCCGATTGAGCCCCGTCTGGAGCGCGAGCCCGGACAGGCTCGGCGCCACGCTCGCGAGCGAGCCAAGCGGAGGAAGCGGCAGCTTGATCGCGAGCCCGTTCGTGATCCCGTCGCGCAGCTTCGGCCACAGCGCGTTCGTCAGCGTGTCCTTGATGAGCTGCGCCGTGAAGATGGTAGGGCCCGGCGGCTCCTTGATCGTCCACACGGTCACCACGGGCTTGTCCGCGAGCTTCAAGCGAAGCGTATCGTCGACGAGCTCGATGCTGACCCCCGCCTCGAGCAGCACGCCCAGGCGACCATTCGCTTCGTCGCCGCCCGGGAGCATCTCGAGCTCACCGAGCGACACGACGAGATCGTCCGTCTCGCCTTCCCGCGGCAGTCGCACGATCGGCGGGAGCTGTGCAGACGCGCTGAGCGGAATCGCGTCGGACTTGGGTATCTCGAGCAGCCCCGAGTTCCACAGGTTGTGGAGGAGCCCATTCAACACCGAGAGCCGCACGCTGAGCTGAGCGCGCGGCGACGCGAAGAACGCGTCGGCGGTGCTCGTATCGATCAGCGCGACGCCACGCGACTTTGGGTGAACGGCGCTCGCGTGATCGGTCTTCACCGCGAGCGACAGCTTCGCGCGCATCGAATCGAACGGCGCAAGATCGATCGCGTTCAGGTGCCCATCGAGCGTGAGCCCTACTTTCGGCAGCGGCGCGGCGTCGACGTTGAACGATACATTCGCGAGCGCCGTGTCCAAGCTCTCGAACACGCTCTCGAGCGCTTTCGGCAGCGATCCTTGGAGCGCGCCTCCGAGCGCGCTCTTCACCATCTGCGCGACGGTGGTGCGCAGATAGCCCGCCGCCAGCGCGAAGATCGCGTTGGCTTGCGCATCGGTGAACTTGCCCGTCGCCGTCTCGAGCGCCACGTCGAACGTCCCCACGGTGACGACCACAGGGGCTGCCGGCGACGCCTTCTTGATCGTCGCGTGCGCGTACGCCGACAGCGACGCGTCGACGCCGCCGTTCAGGCTGACCGGCGAGCCGGAGAGATCCAGCGATCCCGTCGTGCCGAGCGACAGCTTGCCCACGCGCACGAAGAGATCCAATCCGTCGCCGGCAAGCTGCGTCTCCACCGTCACGTCAGTCATCGTGGCGGAGCCGACGGTCAGAGCGACGCCGTTGCTGGCGATGAGCGGGCTCGGGAGCTTGGACAGGATGTCCATCCCGGCGACGACGCGCGCCACGACGTCCGCCATGTCGGGCAGCGTGACCG
>JAXDMI010000048.1:0-2753 GCA_034666145.1 Myxococcales bacterium
GCCCTTCGTCGTCGAAGGGGACGAGTACGACGCCGTCTACTGGAACAAGCGACCGAAGTTCTTCGACTACGTGGGCGTCGGCACCGACGACGTCGCGATCCTCACCAGCATCGAGCAGGATCACATCGACATCTATCCGTCCGTCGAGCTCTACGAAGCGCAGTTCGAAGCGTTCGTGCAGATGATCCCCGGCGACGGTCTCCTCGCGGTCGACGCACGCGACGCACGCGCGCGCGCCATCGTCAGCGAGCATGCCGATTCGAAGACGCTGTTCTACGGGCTCGACGGCGATGACACCGGCGACATCACGCCGACGTGGCTCGGCGCGATGGTCGCGCCCGATCCCGTGAGCGGCGCGCAGCCGTTCGATCTCTACGCCGGCGGCTCTTTTTGTGGGCGTTTCGCGCTCAAGGTGCCCGGCGCTCACAACGTTCGCAATGCCGTGGGCGCCATCGCCGCGTGCGCCGAGGGCTTCGGTGTCGGCGTGCAGACCGCGCGCACCGCGCTCGCGTCGTTCGAGGGCGTGCGACGCCGGCAAGACCTCCTCGGTCGCCCCGGCGACGTCGCGGTCTACGACGACTTCGCGCATCATCCGACCGCGGTCGACGAGACGCTACGCGCGCTCCGAGCACGTCATCCCGGCGGCAAGCTGTGGGCGGTCTTCGAACCGCGCAGCGCCACCGCATGCCGTGCCCTTCATCAGCACGAATACGTCGCGGCCTTCGCCCCCGCGGATCGCGTGCTCTTCGCGCCGCTCGGACGCACGAACGTGCCCGAGGCCGAGCGCCTCGATCTCGCTCGCCTCGCGCGCGAGATCGGCGACAAGGCCGTCGCGGAGACCAGCGTCGACGCCATCCTCGAGCGCATCGTCCGCGAGGCCGCGGCTGGCGACACCGTCGCGCTCCTCTCCAACGGCGCGTTCGGCGGCATCCACGCGCGTCTGCTGAGCGCGCTCGCGCAGCGGAGCTCGCGTCCATGAACAAGACCGAGCTCGAAGCGATCCTCGTCGTCGCGCGCAGCGCAGCACGCGAGGCGGCCATGCTCGCGCAGACCGGGTTTCGCCGTCATCCCGTGGTCGAGCACAAGGGCGCCGTCGATCTCGTCACGCAGTTCGATCGCGACAGCGAGGCGCTCCTCCGAGCCCGGCTCGGCGCCGCCCTGCCCTTCGACATCGTCGGCGAAGAAGAAGGCGGCACGTGGAATCGCGCCGCGCCCGCGTTCTTCATCGATCCCATCGACGGCACGACCAACTTCGTCCACGGCCATCCGTTCTGGTGCGTGTCGGTCGGGCTGGTCGTCGCCGGACAGCCGACGCTCGGCGTGGTCGTCGCGCCGTCTCTGCGTCTCGAGTGGTACGGCTACGTGGCCGACGGCGGCGAGCGCCTGTCGATTCGACACGGCGACGAGGGCGAGGAGCCGTGCATCGTCAGCGGCATGACCCGCTTCGAGGACTCGCTCCTCGCCACCGGTTTTCCGTACGACCGCCGCACGAGCGCCGACAACAACTTCGACGCGTTCGTCGCCATCAAGCAGCGTTGCCAAGCGGTGCGTCGATGCGGATCCGCCGCGCTCGATCTCTGCATGGTCGCCGACGGCACGTACGAGGGTTACTGGGAACGAAAGCTCCGGCCGTGGGACATCGCCGGCGGCATCGCCATCGTGCGAGGCGCCGGCGGACGCGTCAGCGAGTTCGAGGGCGGGACCGAGTGCATGACGAGCGGCCATGTCGTCGCGACCAACGGTCACATCCACGACGCGCTCCTGGGTGAGCTCGCGCGCGTGAAGCCACTTTCGATCCCGCCAGCGACGCCGTGACGCGGGATAGCGATCCGGCACGGATCGCGGATTGATCGCGACCGCAGATCGGCGGCGATTTTCGATGTAGGACCGGGTCCGTGTGACTCCGCTGCCACTTTGTTTACGCACCGGAAGACGTGCGTCAGTCGTCGTGATGATTCAGGATAAAGGTAGGCGCGAACGATCTTTCGCACCTTCTTCCTCCTCTTCATCGACCGGCTCGCTCGCAGCTCTTATTCCGCGGAGGCACTCGTGCGACGCATCGCTCATCTCTCGGACGTGCACACTCTCGATCCCGATACCCGTCGATCGACCGCACGCTACCGCTTCGCCACGAAGTTCGTGAGCCTCGGCCGCCCCATCGATCCCCGCAGTCGCGCACGCAAGCTGGCGCGAGGCCTCGCTGCCGCGAAGGCGAGCGGCGCCGATCACGTCGTCATCACCGGCGACCTCACCGAGATGGGCGACGCCGCCGAGTTCGAGCACTTCGCGAACATCCTCGACGACGCGCGCATGCCCGAGGGCGGCGTCACGCTCGTCCCCGGCAACCACGACGCGTACACGACGAACGGCGCCTGGCGTCGCGCGCTCGAAGGACCGCTGAAGCGCTACGCGACGGCGAGCGCCGAAGGCGCAGGCAAGGTCGTCGATCGCGGCGAGGTGGCGTTCCTTCCCATCGACACGTCGTGCTTCCAGTCCATCGCGCGCTCGGCGGGCACGTTCACGCCCGATGCTGCACACGCCGTGCAGGCGCGCATCGACGACCCTGCGCTACGCGACATGGCCATCGTGCTGGTCATGCACCATCCGCCGTTCCTCCATCACTCGAACCCGCTCTCCGAGTGGATCGACGGACTGCGCGGCTGCAAGCACGTGCTGCAGATGCTCGCGCGCCATCCTCGCGTGCAGATCCTCCACGGCCACATGCATCGCGTCGTCGATCGCATCGTCGATCT
>JAXDMI010000049.1:0-5424 GCA_034666145.1 Myxococcales bacterium
GTAGCGAGGGTCGGCTTTGTAATCGAGGATGTCGTACTGGAGCGTGCTCGTCTGCTGCGAGAAGTCGTTGCCCTGGAGGACGTAGACCGGCTGGATGGCGACGCAGTGCGCGGCCGCGAGCACCCAGCCGACGTGGCTCACGGGATCGACTTTCACGATCGTGCCGGAGCAGAGACCGCCCTCGGTCCCCTGCTGGAGGATCACCGCGACCACCGCCTGATGCGTGGTGTCGAGCTGGCCGTTGATGATGGCGCTCGACGTGCGCGCAATGGCGTCCGCGCTCGGCGCGGTCGGAACATCCGTCGAGCTGCACGCGGCGAGCGTGATGACGACCGCGGGGATGGTATAAAATGGCGACCTGGGCATACGGACCTCGTTCGCGAAAGACGGCTGCGGCTGAACGCGTGTTAGCATCCTTTTCGCGCATGGCTACGTCGTTCCGGCCCGTCTTCCAACCGTTGGCCCTGCTCTTCGCGCTGATCTTTTTCGTGACGTCGATCCCGCGGGCCGCGTGGGCCCAGGCCGCTCCGTCGGCTCCGACAGGCCCCGCCCAGACGAGCGCGGCTTCCGACTCCGACACGGAGAAGCGCCAGGGCGACGAGGCGATGATCGCGCTCCGCTACGAGGAGGCGCTCTCGCACTACCGTCGGGCCTACGAGACGACGAAGAGCCCGGCGCTCCTCTACAACATGGGCCGCGCGTACGAGGGTCTCGCCGAGTTCCCGAAGGCGCTCGACGCGCTCGAGGAGTTCTCCGAGAAGGCGGCGCCCGACCTCAAGGCGCGCGTGCCGAAGCTCGCCGAGCTGATCACCGACGTACGCAACCGCGTCTCCACGTTGATCCTGGGCGCGGCGGTGCAAGACGCAGAGATCCGTCTCGGCAATCGCGTGATCGGTAAGACGAAGCCTGGTCAGACCGTGTTCCGCGTCAACGCGGGTCCGCAGACGCTGACCATCTCGCATCCCGACTATTTCCCGTTCGAGCGTGCGCTCCTGCTCCCGGCCGGAAAGATCGAGACGGTCGACATCGCGCTCGCCTCGCGCACGCAGGAGGCGCTGCTCCGCGTCACGTCGCCCGTGTCCGGCGCCGCCGTGGTGATCGACGGCAAGGCAATCGGCAACGTGCCCGCCGAGGTCCCGATGAAGCCGGGGCAGCATCGCATCGCGCTCAGCCGCGACGGTTATGACCGCGCCGAGACGAGCGTCGTCGTGGTGGCCGGCGAGACGAAGGAAGTCAGCGTGCCGATGGCGACGCACGAGACCATCACCAGCAAGTGGTGGTTCTGGACGGGCATCGGCGTCGTCCTCGTGGCCGGCGGCGTCGCCACGTACATCGCGCTCACGACCGAGAAGAGCCCCACCGCCGGCACCATCGCGCCCGGCACGGTGAAGGCCGAGTCGTGGGGCATCCGCTTCTGAGAGCAATGACTGACGGCGCGTTCGGCACGCCGGCGAGTATACTCGCAGCATGGTCAGAGCCGCTCCCCTCCTCGCGCTGTTGACGATGGCCCTGGGTTGTTCGCAGGCTGCGACGACGGCAGACACCGCGGCGCCGTCCCAAGCGACGGGCGTGGTCATCGCGCAGATCGTCACGCACGACTCGAAGGTGGCGATCCTCGGCGGAGGACGCGATCTGCGCGTCGTGGTCCGAAAGATGGACGGCACGATGGTGGCGGACGGCATCTCGCTCGCCGAGCTCCGCTTGCGCGATCCGGACGTGTACATGGTGGTGACGTCGGCGTTCGCTTCCAGCGCGTCCGGCGAGAGCTACGTCGACGCGACGCTCGACCTCGGACACATCAACTGATCTCCCACCGCTCCTCCGCGGCGCTCGCGTTCGTCGCTCTTGCCGCGTCGGCCGTTGCCGCGCTCGCAGCGTGCGATCGCGACACGTCGCTCGCACCGCCGCCCGCCGAGCCCGACCCGAGACCGCCCACGCCGGCCGAGTGGGATCGCGCCGTCACGCGACCCGACGAAGCGACCGCCGCCGGCAAGCGAGACGCGTGCACGTTCGCGCGCGGCGCGCTGCCGGAGGAGACGCTTGGCAGCGCCGTCCCGACCGGCAAGGACATTCCCATCGAGACCATCGTGGTCTTGATGCAGGAGAATCGCTCCTTCGACCATTACTTTGGTCATTTCGGCAAATACGCCGGGCGCACCGATATCGAATCAGCGCCGGAGAATGCGTCGAATCCCGATCACATCGCATCGCCGTCGACGGGAACGCAGCACCCGTGGCAACACGCGCCGCATATGTGCTTTGGCGATACCAATCACGAATGGGACGGCTCGCACACGGAGTACGACGACGGCAAAATGGACGGCTTCTACGAGGCCAATCAGGGCGATCGCGCCATGTGGTGGTACGACGAGCGCGAGATTCCCTATTACTACGCGCTCGCGAAGGCATTCGGGATTGGCGATCACTACTTCTGCTCGATGCTCGGTCCCACGTGGCCGAATCGCATGTATCTGTGGTCCGCGACGAGCTTCGGGCAGACCGCGAACACCTTCGCCGACGTGGAAGCGTTTCCCTTCCCGCAGAACGACGCCGTCGTCCTCGACGAGCTCGAGAAGCGGCACGTCGACTGGAAGCTCTACACCGCGGGCGGTCCATCGGGCGTGACCACGGTGCTCGGCGTCACGCTCCCGATTCGCTACGGGCGCAATGTGCTCTCGACGATGGAGGACTTCTTCGCCGATGCCGCGGCGGGAAAGCTGCCGCCCGTCGTCTTCCTCGATCCCGACTTCACGAAGACGGGCTCACCCGACGGCGAGGACGAGCATCCGCCGTCCGACCTGCAATTCGGACAGCGCTTCACGCGCGGCATCGTCGATGCGCTCTTCAAGAGCCCGCAGTGGAACAAGCTCGCGTTCTTCCTGACGTACGACGAGCACGGCGGTCTCTACGACCACCTCCCGCCGCCCAAGGCGTGCGCGCCCGATGCGAAGCTCCCCATCGACAAGGCCGGCACGCGCATCGACGGCGCGTTCGATCGCTACGGCATCCGCGTGCCGTTCCTCGTCGTGTCGCCGTATGCGAAGCGCGGCTACGTCTCGCACGGCGTCTACGACCACACGAGCATCTTGCGGTTCATCCAGGCCAAGCATCGCCTTCCCGCGCTCACCGCGCGCGACGCGAATGCCCAAATTCCCGTGGATTTCTTCGATTTCCAAGCCCCGCCGAACCTCACCGTCCCGGCGCTGCCGGAGGCCACGGTCGAGCCAAGCGAGAAGCAGTACTGCGAGCAGACGTTCGCGCGCTGACCTAGGATCAGGAGATGGCTCCCGCGGATGTCCTCCGGCGTCGTCTTCGCGCGGCGCGCGGCCTCGAGCCGTGCGATCTCGTCCTCCGCAACGTGCGCTATCTCGACGTGTTCACGTGCGCCTTCGTCAAAGGCGACGTCGCGATCAAGGACGGCTTCGTCGTCGGTCTCGATCCCGGCCTGCAAGGCGCGCGCGAGATCGACACGAAGGGCGCTCACGTCGTCCCGGGATTCATCGACGCTCACGTCCACCTCGAGAGCTCGCTGCTCGTGCCGGAGAGCTTCCAGCGCGCGGTCCTGCCTCGTGGGACCACCACCGCCGTGTGCGATCCGCACGAGCTCGCCAACGTGCTCGGGGTTCCGGGCATCCAGTACTTCCTCGATGCGTCACGGCGCCTGAAGCTCGATCTGCGCGTGATGGTGAGCTCGTGCGTCCCCGCCACCGCGTTCGAGACGAACGGCGGCGGCATCCTCGACGCCACGATGCTCGCGCCGCTCCTCGCGCACGAGAAGACGCTCGGCCTCGCGGAGGTCATGAACGTGCCCGGCGTGCTCGAGGGCGATCCGCTCGTGCTCGACAAGCTCGTGGCGTTCGACGGCCGTCCGCTCGACGGTCATGCGCCGCTCGTCACCGGTCGAGCGCTCTCCGCGTACGCGTGCGCGGGAATCACGTCGTGCCACGAGAGCTCCGAGCTCGAAGAGGCGCAGGAGAAGCTGCGTAACGGCATCGCGGTGTGGATCCGCGAAGGCAGCGTGGCGAAGGACCTCGACGCGCTCGCGCCGCTCCTCACGCTGGCCACGTCGACGAGCATCGGGTTCTGCACCGACGATCGCAACCCGCTCGACATCCAGCGCGAAGGTCACGTCGATCATCTCGTGCGCTCCGCGATCACGAAGGGCGTCGCCATCGAGGTCGCCTATCGCGCGGCCTCGTGGTCGGTGGCGCGGCACTACGGGCTCGCCGGTCCGGCGCGCGCGCTCACCCGCGTGGGCGCCGTCGCCCCTGGATACAGGGCGGATCTGCTCGTGCTCGATGACGTCGCGACGTGCGCGATCCGCGACGTGCTCGTCGCCGGTGAGCTCGTGCGCGAGATGGAGATGAAGCGCGCCCCCGCATCCACGCCGCCCAACACCGTGCGTGCCGCCAGTCCCGAGCTCGTCGATCTCGAAGGCCCGACCGGATTGGTGCACGTCATCGGCGTGCGCGCGGGCCGCATCCTCACCGATCGCCACGTGCTGGAGCACGACGCGCCGGGCGTGTGCCGCCTCTCGGTGCTCGAACGTCATGGTCACAAGAGCAAGCCCGCGAACGCGTATGCGCTCGGCTTCGGCGACCTCCATGGCGCGATCGCATCGAGCGTCGGGCACGACAGTCACAACCTGTGCGTGGTCGGCAAGAAGACGAGCGACATGCGCACCGCCCTCGCAGCGCTCGCCGCGTCAGGCGGCGGATTCTGCGTCGTGCGCGACGGCGCGGTGATCGCGCATCTCCCGCTGCCCCTCGGCGGGCTCATGTCGCTCGAAGAGCCGGAGACCATCGCGCGCGCGCTCGAGGAGCTGCACGCGGCGAGCGCAGCCATTGGATGCGCGTTGCCGGAGCCGTTCCTCCAGCTCGCGTTCCTCAGCCTGCCCGTCATCCCGAGCCTCAAGCTGACCGACCGCGGGCTGATGGACGTCGATGCGTTCCAGCTGATCCCGGTTCGCGCCGCCTGAGCGCGGCTACTCAGCCTCCGCCGGCGACGACGTCTTCGAGCGTGCACGCCGTCGCGGCATCGCGACGGGCAACGACATCGAGGCTGTCGACGCGACCGCCGGTATCGCCGTAGCGAACGACGTAGCGTCCCTCGTCGAGCGCCGGCACCTTGCAGCGCACGCGATTCTTGCCGCATGCCTGGCTGCACGCGACGCCCGCGGGCGGCTCGCACGTCTTGCCGTCGAGCGAGAGCGTGAGCGTGCGTCCTTCGAGCGAGACCGTGCAGGACTCGGCGGTGCTGCCGCAGGCGCCGCAGCGCTCTTCGATCTCGAGGACCAGCGGCACGCCGGCCATCGCCATGCGCGGCAAGCACGAGCGATCGACAGGCTGACCCGTCCACTCGCTGCACGTCCCGGGGGCGGGCGGACGAGAGAGCGCGATCTGCGGAGGAGCGCCGTCGCCCGGG
>JAXDMI010000050.1:0-9575 GCA_034666145.1 Myxococcales bacterium
GAAGAGAACGAACGGTGGTCATGTCCGCCGTGCTCTTCGAAACGATCGCCGTCACCGCCACGCTGACGATCACCGTCGCGCGAGGACGGCATTTCCCGAGCCGACTTTGCTGCCGACTCGACATCGATGGCTCGGGCACTGCATCATTCGTCGGTGAGGTCGGTGCGATTCGCGGTCCTGCTCTCCGCGTCGTGCGCGGCAGCATCGTCCGCATCGTCGCCGGCGCCGAAGATCGCACCGCGCGAGGTCGCTGCTGCGAGCGTCGCCCCCGAGGTCACGCCGGTCGCGAAGGCGAAGACCGAGCTGCCGCGCGGCGGTCGCTCGATCTTTCCCGAGCATCGACTCGTCGGCTTCTGCGGAACGCCCGGCGCGCCGGCGCTCGGCGAGCTGCAAGGGAACCTCGCCGCGAAGTCGAAGGCGCTCCTCGGCTACGCGGACAAGTACGCAGGCGGCGAGCGCAAGGTGCTGCCGGTCTACGAGCTCATCGCCGTCGTGGTGCAAGCGGGCGCGGGCGCGGACGGCAAGTATCGACGTCGCGTCGAGGACAGCACGGTCGACACGTATCTCCGTCTCGCACGTGAAGCGAAGGGGCTCTTCCTCCTCAACATCCAGCCTGGTCAGTCCGACTTCCTCACCGAGGTGAAGCACTTCGAGAAATACCTGCGCGCGCCCGACGTCGGCATCGCGCTCGATCCCGAGTGGGCGATGCGGACCGGCCAGCGGCCCGGCAAGGTCTACGGTCAGACGACGGGCGCCGAGATCAACGCCGTCGCCGAGTATCTCTCGAAGGTGATCGCCGAGGACGACCTGCCCGAGAAGGCGCTCGTGTTCCACCAGGTCAATCGCTACGTCGTGAAAGAAGAGGCGACGGTGAAGCCGTATCCCGGCGTCGTCGTCATCGACAGCGTCGACGGCCTCGGCCCGAAGCACGCGAAGATCGAGACGTACGACAACTTGATGGTGGTGATGCCGAAGGGCATCCACGCGGGCTTCAAGCTGTTCTTCGACGAGGACCACCGCAACGGCGGTCAGCTCATGACGCCGGCCGAGGTCCTCGCGCTGAAGCCGCCGCCCGACTACGTGATGTACGAGTGACGAGCGCGCGCGTTCTCAGTTCGTGAGCGACACCGGCCAGAGGTTCGCGAGCTTGCCGACCTGCGAGTAGATGAGGAAGCCCCGGCCCTGCTGCGCCGAGGCGGTCGCGGTGATGGTGAGGTGCAGCGTGTCGCCGGCCGAGCCCTTCGACTTGTCGAGCGCGTAGGTGAACTCTTCGGGCGCGCCGCTGATCTGCGTGAGGTCGATGATCTGAACGCTCCACGGCGCGACGTCGGCGTCGCTGTACATGGTGAGCTCGATGGTCTTCGACTGACCGACGGCGACCTTGTAGCCCTTCGTCATGATCTGCTGCCCGAACGCGTCCTGCGACGGGATGGTCTCGGGCTTCGTCGGGAATGCCGTGAAATAAGGGTCCTTCGTGATCGGAGCACACGGGTGATGCCCGGCCTTCGCCGACGCGTTCGACCACGTGCGCTGCACGGTGAAGCCGAGATCGGCAGGAAGCGTCTGCGTGTCCATCTGCGTGCAGAGATCGCCGAGCTCACCGAGGAACACGCGGCCCCAGACGGCGTGATCGTCGTCGACGCTCATGTACGCCGGCTGCGTCGCCGGGAACGGATCGGTCGCCCACTCGAGGACCTCGTGGCTCGCCGAGAACGACGTGACGTCGAAGCCGCTCAGGCCGCCGAAGGAGCCGCAGCGCGGAACGACCGCGTAGCTGATCGGCGTGTTGCCGACGGTGGTCTCGAAGTGATAGCCGCCGAACTCGGTGCAGCTCGTGCCGCTCTGCTCGGTGATGGTGGTGCCCGCCGGATAGAAGAGGGCGTAGAGCGTGTTCGAATCGGGCGTCCCGAAGTGCGCCGCGTCGCTCGAGAACTTCGATGCGAGCCACGGACCGATCTGGTTGTCGTCGATGGTCGTCGGCGCCGTCTCGGACAGCACGATGGCGGGCTTTGCCGTGAGGGCTCCTACGCCGTACTCGGAGGAGATCTTCCCCCAGTACGTGGTAGTCGCGAGCTTCGTGGTGAAATCCATGACCTGCTGCTTCGCGGAATCCGCGGCGAACACGATCGGGACGATCTTCGGGGTCTTCACCACCGAGCCTCCGAACGACACGGCCTGCGCGAACGTGCCGCTCGGCGCGGGCTTGAAGACGAACGGCCCGCTCGTCGACGTGTCGGGCGCGCCGGCCTCCGGCATCGGCGTGGTGATGCCGGGATCGATGACGCCTGCTTCGTCTCCGGGCCCCGGCGGCGCCGACTCGCGCTGGATGATGGTGTTCGTGCACGCGACCACCGATCCTGCGACGAGAAGCGAAGCGAGGACCGGAACGAGGGCGAAGGAGAAGGAGAAGCGGGGAGCCATGGTGTTGCCCGCGTAAGCAATTCGCGCACCGTCGTTCCCAGGCCTCATTTCACGCGCATTATCGATCGTGTGACCGTTTGTTGACGTGCCAACGGCTCAGGATGGCGCAACGGTCGCGCACGGCGCGTCGATGGATCAGTGACAGCGCCCGTCGTTGGCCGGCTTGGCCTCGCACTGCGCGCCGGCGTTGCAGACGTCGCCCGGGCAGCAGAACTGCCCCTTCGCTCCGCAAGGCTCGCAGCCGTTCGTGAGATTTCCGTCGAGCTCGTAGAAGCCCGTGTTGCAGGTCGAGTACGCGCAGTGCTTGTCCTGACACGAGATGCCCGCGGCGTTCTTGACGAGGACGTTGCAGTTGTTCGCGCAGCTCCCGCAGGCGGTCGCGGTCGTGGTCGGTGTCTCGCAGCCGGTGTTTCCAACGACGCAATGACCGAAGCCGGCGCTGCACGAGAAGCTGCAGGCGCCGGCCGCGCATGTCGACGTGCTCGCGTTCTTCGTGCTGTCGCACGCCGCTCCGCACTTCCCGCAGTTGGCGGCGCTGGTGAGCGGGTCGGCGCACTGAGAAGCGCAGCACAGCGTGCTCGCGCCCGAGCATGCGGCACCGCACGCGTTGCAGTTGAGCGGGTCGCACTTCGTATCGAAGCAGATGCCGTTGCAGCACGTCGCCGTGCCGCCAGCGCATGGCGTACCTTGACCGGCGCACGTCGTGACGCATGCACCGGCGGGGCTGCACTGCATCGCGCCGCCGCAATCCGAAGTGGCTGCACACTGCACGCATTGGTGACGGGTCGTATTGCAGAACGGCGACGTGGGGCTGAGCGCGGCGCACTCGGAGCTCGCCTTGCAGCCGGGCGCGCATTCGTGGGACGGCAAGCAGTACGAGCCGATCGCGCAGCTGTCCGGCGACGACACGCACGCGACGCACTTGGAGCCGACGCACTTCGGATACGCAGGATCGGCGCAGTCCGGGTCGATGGTGCAGGCGCAGTCGGGTCCTCTGCACGACGCGCCGGATCCATCGGCAGCCGCCGCATCGAAGCTGGCGGCGTCGAGCAGCGTCTCGGCGCGGACGCAGACGTCGCGCGTCGAATCGCAGAGATAACCGGAGCCGCACGGGCAGCCTCGATTCTCGAGATCGATGTCGCCGACCTTGCACGCGCCGATCGCCGCGGAGGCGGCGCAACCGACGACGATGAGGAACGCGCAGATCGATGCGCGGCTCAAAACGTTCTCGTGAGCGTGACGAATGACGGCGACAGCCCGATGCGCGTTGCTCCTCCGGAGCTGAGGGCCTTCTCCTGGGTCTTCTCGTGCGTGTTCTTCTCGGTCTTTTGAGGCGGCGTATCGAGCAACCACCAGATCACGCCGCCCGCGAGCAGAGCGCCGCCCGCGATGAACGAGATCGTGGAGATGGTCGCGAAGCTCTTCGCCGAATCTTGCTCGTCGATCGCCGTCTGCTGCACATGCTGGGATGCCGCCGCGTCGTGCTTCGAGCTTGCAACGAGACCGAAGACTCCGCCCGCGATGAGACCCGCGGCTCCGACGCCCGCCACGATGTAAGGCGCGACGCTGCGCGAGCGCGGTGGCTCTTCGGGTCGCTGCTTCGCGCGCTCCTCGGCGCGTCGTTGCTCTTCGGCGGCGACCTCGGCGCGCTTCTTCTCCTGGTCGCGCTGCGTCTCGAGGTTCTTCTTCTCGTCGCGCTGTCGCTGTAGCGTCGCTACACGCTGCTCGATCGACGCGCGATCGGGCGCCTTCGGATCGGCCTTCAGGTAGCGGTCGTACGCGTCGATGGCGGCGTCGCCGTCGCCGAGACCTTCGTACGCGCGGCCGAGGTTGTAGAGAATGACCGGCTGCGGATCGAGGGCGTAGGCGTCGGTCAGGAGCGTGACCGTTCGCTTGAAGTCGCCTTGCCGATACGCCTCCACGCTCGACTTGAAGAGGTCTGCGGCGCGCGCCTGCGCCGTCGCCGGCTTCGCATCCGCATGAGCGCGAGTCGCGCACGCCGCATCCACCGCGAGCAACGCCGACGCGACGAGCAGCGCCCGCACCCGCCTTGTTGCCAGGTACCGCGTTCGATAACCTTGGGCTGGATGTTTCACGGCCGAGCCAGCAGCCTACCATGAAGGTCGGCCGCTACGATGTGGTGGGCCCGCTTGCGACCGGTGGCATGGCCGAGATCCTTCTCGGGCGCCTCGTCGGTCCGAGCGGATTCCAGCGGCCCGTCGTCATCAAGCGCATTCTTCCCCATCTCGCGCGCGAGAAGGGGTTTGTCGAAATGTTCCTCGACGAGGCGCGCATCGTCGCCGGCATTCGTCATCCCAACGTCGTGCAGGTGCACGAGCTCGGACACGAGGGCGAGGAGCTGTTCCTCGCGATGGAGTATCTCGAGGGAGAGAGCGTCGCGGGGCTCGTGAAGCGCCTTCGCGCGCACGAGGAGCCGCTCGATCCGGCACTTGCTGCTTACATCGTGGCGGAGGCCTGTGCAGGCCTGCACGCGGCGCACGAGCTCGTCGACACCGAAGGTCAGAAGCAGAACGTCGTCCATCGTGACGTCTCTCCGCAGAACGTGTTCATCACCTATGCGGGCGAGGTGAAGATCCTCGACTTCGGGATCGCCGTCGCGGCCGATCGCGTCACGCGCACCGAGACCGGCACGTTCAAGGGCAAGTTCGAGTACTCCTCGCCGGAGCAGTGCCGAGCCGAGCAGCTCGATCGACGGAGCGACGTGTTCGCGCTGGGCATCCTCCTCTTCGAAGTCTCCACGGGGAAGCGTCTCTTCAAGCGTCACGGACAGCTCGCGACGCTGCGCGCGATCTGCGAGCTGCCGATCTTGCACCCGTCGGACGTGCTGCCCGACTATCCGCCGGTCCTCGAGAAGGTCGTGCTGCAGGCCCTCGAGCGCGATCGCGAGAGGCGGTATCCGACCGCGCAAGCGATGCGCCGCGATCTCCTCGCTGCTGCGCGCGAGATGTCCGCGGACGTCGCGCCCGAGGAGCGCCTCGCGAGCGTGATGCAGCGGCTCTTCGCCGATCGCGCCGCGGAGAAGTCGTTGATGCTCCGCCGCGTCGAGGCAGGCGCGACCGTCGACGAGATCCCGCCTCCCGAGACCGACGGATCGATCGAGATCCCGATGGCGGTCGACGTTCGATCCGTGCCACCGCCCGCGATCGGGACCGAGCCCACGGCGACGCTCGTCGTGCCGGGCCATGACGCGACGAACGACGCGACCGCTCCGCTGTCCGGAGGCACTGCGCATTCTGCAGGAAGCCCGGAGCCTCCGCGCGTCGCGCGAACACGATGGACATTGCCGGTGGTAGCTGCCGGTGCATTCGCCATGGTGGTGCTCGCAGGAATGGGCGTCGTGGTCGCATCGCGGAACGCGCCCGCGGATCCGACGCGCACGTCGGCGGCGATACAGCCTGCAGCGGTCGTGGAGAAGTCCGCAACATCGTCCGTGGTGACTGCGTCGGCCGCGGCTCCTGCGCCCGCTGCGCCGGCTGCGGTCGTTGCGCCGGCCGAGGTCGTCATTCGCATCGAGACCACGCCGCCGAAGGCGCACGTGTTCGTCGGCGGCGACGATCGCGGTCTGTCGCCCATCGAGCTGCGGATGCCACGTGCAACGGCCGCCACCGAGGTCGAGATCCGACGCGACGGTTACCAGACGCAACGAGAGACGGTCACGCCCGAGACCGATCAGAAGATCAAGCTGACGCTCGTGCCGGCTCCCATCAAGGGCGCTGCGCCGAAGGCCAACGCGAGCGCAAATCCGTACAAGCGATTCGACTGACACGGCTCTCTCCGGCAGGGCTCGGGGGCGGTGCTCAGGGCAGATGGATGGCGCCCTGTTTTCCGGCCACGTGACATGCGCTCGAAGCGCACGTGCCCGATGAGATCGTCGATGACATGAGCTTCGTGGTCGCGGCGTTGCGCACGCCGATGTGGGCCGGCATGGTCACGGCGCCAGCCGAGGGGACGTAGAAGTTTCCGTCCTGATCCGTCCATGCGCTGACCGCGTTGCCCGCGTTGTCGCGCGCGCGCACTTCGACGCCGGGCGCAGGTATCGTGCCCGCGGCGTCGGCGAAGACGGTGCCGCCCATGAAGAACCCATGGCAGTTCTTGCACGCTTGGCCCATCGGGCTGGTCGTCGGCGTGTTGCCCGGGAAGTCGTGGCTGCTCTTTCGCGTCGACGGTCCGAGCTGCGAGACGAACGCGCCCGCGCCGGTGAACGCATTTGCCGCCGGAGGCGGAGGAGTCGTGCTCGGTGCGCCGTCGGCTGCTGCCGCAGAGTCCGCGGCGGCGCCTGCGTCGTCGACGGCGCCGCCGGTGCTGCCTCCGCTCGATGACGTGGACGCCGCTCCGTCCGCGGTGGCGGTCGCGCCGGAGGTGCCGTCGCTCGGCAAGGTGCCGTCGGTCGCGGGACCGCCCATGTCGTGGCGGCCCGAGAGCTGCGTCGGATCGACACCTCCGCATGCCGCGGCGAGCGGGAGGAGCAGGCAAGCGAACCGAGCGAAGGAGGCGTTCATGGCGACCCGCGTCGCAAGCGTGATGCCGGGGAAAATGCGCAGCGATTCCGGGGGCGCGAGCGTTCGAACGAACGGTTCGTTCGCCTCGAACGAACGAACCGTTCGCCCCTGACCGCGCGCCGTGTGTGGGTGCGTCCGCGCGGATCAGCCGCGGATCTTCGCGCGCAGCATCTGAAAGTAGCGCTGGCCGACGCCCGATGCGGCCGCGGCCTTCGTGGGATCGCCGCCGCTCTCTTCCATCATGCGTTGCACGTAGCGACGTTCGAACTGCGCGACGAGCCGCGCTCGCGCCTCGACGAAGGGGAGCTTCGCCTCGAGCACGCGAGCGACGTCGTCTCCTGCGCCCGCCCCGGCGGTCGCGGACGGTGGTCCGTCGCCGTCGCCGCTCGTCGTGTTGCGTGAGTACCCGAGGCCGGCGAGCTCACCGAGCGCGAGCTGTCTCGCGACGGCATTGCGCAGCTCGCGGATGTTGCCCGGCCACGGCTCTTCTTCCCAGCGCGACAGGACCGCGCGCGGGAAGTCGTCGACGTCACCCCCGAGCTCGATCCACATCGCGGTCGCGATGAGCGTGACGTCGCCGCGACGGCGCCGCAGCGGGGGCAGCTCGATGCGCGCCACCGCGAGACGATGGAAGAGGTCGTCGCGAAAACGACCCGCTGCAACCTCGCGATCGAGGTCGCGGCGCGTCGCAGCGAGGACGCGGACGTCGACCTTGATCCAGTGATCGCCGCCGACGCGACGGATCTCTCCGCGCTCGATGGCGCGAAGGAGCTTCGCCTGCAGGGAAACGTCGAGATCGCCGATCTCGTCGATGAGCAAGGTGCCGCCGTGGGCTTGCTCGAACACGCCGTGCCTCGTGGCGACCGCGCCGGTGTACGCGCCGCGCTCGTGGCCGAAGAGCTCGGACTCGAGCAACGTCGGCGGCGCGGTCGTGCAATCGAAGACGACGAACGGACCCGTCGCGCGCGGTCCTTCGGCGTGGAGCGCCTCGGCGAGCACCTCCTTGCCGGTACCGGTCTCGCCTTCGATGATGAGCGGGACGTTGGCGCGCGCGAGCCGCGCACAGAGCGGATAGAGCCGGCGCATCTCGAGGCTTCGCCCGAGCACGCGTCCGAAGCTCTCGGCGATGGGAACGGCGGCGCGTCTTCGATCGGCCTCGAGATCGAGCGAGAACGTGGTCGAGCCGACGCGCAGGATCTCTCCACCTTGGAGGAGCGCATCGAACACGCGCACGCGATCCACATACGTGCCGTTGGTGGATCCGAGGTCGGTGATGCGGATTCCTTCCGCCACGATCTCGAGCGCGGCGTGCCTTCGCGAGACCTCGCGATCGGTGAGCTTCAGCTCGCATGCCGGGCTCTGCCCCACGAGGATCCGTGACGGTGCAGAGGCATCGAACGCGAGCTGCTTGCCCTTGTCCGGTCCGTCGGTGACCGAGAGCGTGAACGTGCCCTCTTCAGCCGCGGTCTCCTCGCGCACCTTGACCACGGTCTCGGTCTGGAGATCCTCGCGCACCGAGCTCACCCGGCGGAGCATAGCGCTCCGTCGCGAGACCGTCGCCTGTCGCGCGTAGCCATCGAGGTCAGCTGCCGTCGTGCACTTTGCACGCACTGCAATGATCGCGAATTTTGCGGCGCGAGCTCATGGACGGCTTGCTCGGGCGCTGGTGCATGAGCGAGCGGCACGCCGGGTGCTTCGCGGTGGGCGGCCCGGCGCGGGTCGTCGAACAACGCTCGGAGGATCCAGAAAATGATCTCAACGCTCACACGTCCACTGAGTGCCTCCTCACTCGCGTGGCGCGGCATCGTCAGTGTCCTGTTCGCCATCGTCGCGCTTGCGTGGCCGGGCATCACGCTCGTGGCGTTGACGCTGCTGTTTGGTGCCTACTCGATGGCGGACGGCGTGTTCGCGCTCATCGTCGCGGCGCAGGGCAAGACCACCCATCGCTGGCTGTTCCTGCTCGACGGCCTGTTCGGTATCGGTATCGGCGTCATGACCATGTTCTTGCCGGGCCTCACGCTGCTCGTGCTCGTCTTCATGGTCGGCGTGAGGTTCCTCATCATGGGTGGCCTGCAGATCGCCGCCGCCGCCCATCTCCGCAAGGACGTGCCTCTGGCCCTTCTCTATGGCCTCGGCGGTCTCGCCGCGATCGTGGTGGGCGTGCTCGCGTTCATCATCCCGGACATCACGGCATTCGTGCTGGTCACGATGCTCGCGGTGTACTCGCTGGTGTTCGGCTTCACGTTCCTGACGCTCGCGATCCTGACGTGGCGCTCTTCGCGCCCGCGCCACGAAGGCGGCGTGCCGATGCATGCGACCTAGCGCAACGACGAACATGGGAGACCGACATGAAAATATTGATGGTCCTGACGTCGCACGATCAACTGGGCAATACGGGTCGCAAGACGGGGTTCTGGCTCGAGGAGTTCGCAGCCCCGTACTTCGTATTCCGCGACGCGGGGGTCGACCTCACGCTCGCGTCACCGAAAGGCGGCAAGCCGCCGATCGATCCGAAGAGCGACTTGCCGGAGAATCAAACCCCCGCCATGGATCGGTTCAAGAAGGACGAAGGCGCACAGCAGGCGCTCGCGCAGACCGTGAAGCTCGCGGACGTGAGAGCGGCAGACTTCGACA
>JAXDMI010000051.1:0-4333 GCA_034666145.1 Myxococcales bacterium
GGTCTCGTCCGCCAGCGCGCCGCTGCTCTCCTCAAGGAGCGCTACGCGCAGCCCGGTCGCGAGGCCGATCTCGCGCGCGTGCTCGAGGTCGAGCTCGAGGCGGTCAAGAGCGTCAAGGAACGCATCCGCCGGCATCAGCAGATCGCCGCCATCTACGCGCAGCTCGGCGACGACGAGCACGCGATGGAGCACTTCGTCCAGCTCGTGCTCCTCGAGCCCGAGGTCGCCGCGCACCGGCAAGAGCTCGCGCTGCTCGCGGCGCGCGTCGGTCGCTTCGAACGCCTCGCCGACGTGCTCGTGTCCGCCGCCGACGACGGCAACGACGACGCGCTCAAGGTCGAATTGCTGATGCACGCGGGCGTCGTTACCGCGGACAAAATCGGCGATATTTCCCGCGCGATCGCGCTGTTTTTCCGCATCCTCGCCATCTCGCCGATCTCCGACGAGGCGCTCCTCGCAGCGTGCCGTCACGTCGAGCCGCTGCTCGAGCAAGCCGGTCGCAAGACCGATCGCCTCGACGTCCTCGAGCGCCTCGCGATCCTCGAAGAGGAGCACGAGGTTCGCTGGCGCGTGCTCGGCGAGGCCGCGCGTCTCGCCACCGAGCTGCAAGAGGATGACCGCGCCATCTGGGCGTGGGAAGGTCGACTCGAGACGGCGCCCGACGATCCCGAGGCACTCGACGGCCTCGTCGTCCTGTTCGAGAAGGCGGAGCGCTGGCGTCCGCTCATCGAAGTGCTCGCGAAGCGCGGCAAGCTCGATCGCGCACAAGACCTGCAGCGCGTCGATCGCGTGCGTGTCGCCACCATTCTCAGCGAGAAGCTGGAGGCCACCGAAGAGGCCATCGAGACGTGGCGCGACGTCGAGAAGACGTTCGGCGAATCCGAGGACGGCACGCGTGCGCTCTCGGCGCTCTATCGCAGCACGCGCATGTGGAAGGAGCTCGCCGACCTCCTCGGTCAAAGCGCGCGCGCCCCAGGACGCACCGACAGCATCGCCGAGAAGGCGGAGATCCTCCGTGAGCTCGGCGACGTGCAGCGCGAGCAGCTCGACGCGATCCCCGAGGCGATCGCGAGCTACGAGGCCGCGCTCGGCCACGATCCACGGAGTGAAGGCTCGCGCGTCGGTCTCCGCGCGCTGCTCAAGCGCCCCGAGCATCGCCCTGACGTCGTTCGCGTGCTGCTCCTCGCGTACAACGCCGCCGACGACTGGCGTCTCGTGCTCGACCTCACCGAGCATCGCCTCAACACCGCGAAGGAGACGGCGGCGCAGATCGCGGTCCTCATGGAGGCCGCGAAGATCTCCGAGGCGCGTGCCTCCGATCCCGAAGCGGCCTTCGCGCTGGTGCGTCGCGCGCTGCTCCTCGATCCGGCCGACGAATCCAAGACCACGCTCGAGGAGCTGTTCCGCCTCGCCGAGCTGACGCGCAGCTACCGCTCGCTTGCCGACGCGCTTCGCGAGGGCATCGAGATGCCCGAGGCCGGAAAGACCGCGTGGGCGCGCAGCCTGCGTTTCCGCATGGGCGAGGTCCTCGAGACGCGCCTCGACGAGCTGCGCAGCGCGCTCGACGCTTACGTGCAAGTTGCACACGATGACCCGACGGATCTCGACGCCGCGCGCGCCGTGATCCGCGTCGCCGGGCGCACGATGCGCTGGGATGCAGCGGCGCGCGTCATCATCGAGACCACGCGTGCCCGCGAGGCGCTCGAGCCCGCGCTGGTACAGGCGGTGGAAGAGGCAGCCGGCGCATCGAGCGGCTGGGATGCCGTGACGTTCGCGCTCGCATCGCTCGTGCACGACGGCGGCGGTCTTCCGCCGAACCTCGCGCGTGACGTCGAGGCCGCCATCGCCGTTTGGCACCGCGATCGTCGCGGCGATCCCGACGCCGCCGAGGCCGCGTATGCGCGGGCGCTCGCCCACGACGCCGCCAACGCCGGCATGCTCGCCGAGCTCACCAAGCTGCAGCGCCGCGCCAAGGGGCGTCCGCTCGTCGACAGCTTGCTTCGGCTCTCGCAGGCCACGGGTGGCGATCTCGATCTGCTCACCGAGGCCGCGGACGCCGCGATTTCCAGCGTCGGCGACCGCGCGCTGTCCAAGTCGATCCTCGATCGGCTGCTCCGCCTCGCCATCGAGCGATGGACGCTCGCGCCTACCGAAGAGATCCCGATCATCTCGGGCATCTCAGGAGACGACGGCGCAGGCGGCACGAGCGTCACATCCGGCAGCCCGGCGGCGCCCGAGACGTACGTCGATCGCGCCACCGCCGAGCTCGTGAAGATCTACGAGGGCGACGGCGATCACGACAAGGTCGTGGCGCTGCTCGTCGAGACGTCCGCGCTCCCGTGGACACGCGAGAAGTCGCGCGCGCTCCGTCACGAGGCCGCGCGCATCGCCGTGGAGAAGCAGAACGCAGCCGATCGCGCGACCGGCATCTACCTCCAGCTCATCGACGAGGATCCGCAGGACGCCGACGCCGTCGAGCGCCTGGTGAAGCTGTACGTCGCCGGCGGTCGCAAGACCGAACTGCTCGAGCTGAAGCGACGCCTCGTCGGCACGGCGCTCACCGTGGACGCACGGCTCGCGCTCCGCCTCGAAGCGGCCACGCTCGAGGACGAGCTCGGCGACACCACGCGCGCGATCGCGGCGCTCGAGGAGAACCTCGGCGAGTCGCCGCGCCATGAAGCGACGGTCAAGATGCTCTCGACGCTCTTCGCGCGCGACGGGAAGCACGTCGAGCTCGAGACGCTCTTCTCACGTCAAGCCGAGCTCGCCGAGAGGGATGGCGAGAGCAAGCTCGCCGCCGACCTCCACGGACGCGCCGCGGACGTCGCGGAGACGAAGCTCGGCGACGTGCCTAGCGCGATCAAGCATCTGCGACGCCTCGTCGATCTCGAAGCGCGCGCGCCGGCGCTCGATGCGCTCGCGCGCTTGTCGACCACGGCCCGCGATCACGAGGGCGCAGCGGGCTACCTCGATCGCCTGCGCGAGATGGCGGAAGGACCCGCGCGATCCGCGGTGACGCTCCGTCTCGCCGACGCGCTCGTCGCAGCCGGCAAGACGCCCGACGCTCAAGCGCGGCTCGAGAGCGAGGTCGCGCTCGATCCCGAGTCCGATCACGTCCGCATGCGCCTCGCGGAGATGTATCGCGCGGCGCAGGCCTGGGGCTCGCTCGCGGAGCTGCTCACCGAGGGCGCCACGCACGCGCCCGACAAGGCGACGCGCCTCGGTCGCCTTCGTGAGGCCGCGGAGCTCCATCGCAGCCGCACCGGCGAGCCCGCGAGCGCCATACCGCTGCTCGAGCAGGCGTCCGATCTCTCGCCCGACGACAACGCCGTGAAGCTCGCGCTCGCCGATGCGCTCGGTGCCGCAGGTCGCTTCGAAGAGGCACGCACCAATCTGCGCACGCTCGTGGAGGCCTTCGGTGGACGCCGGCCCAAGGAGCGCGCGCCGGTTCACTACCATCTCGCGCGCCTCGATCTCGCGGTCGGCGATCGCGCACGCGCGCTCGTCGAGCTCGACGCGGCGACACGCATCGACCCTGCAAATCCCGAGATTTTGCGCACGCTCGCCGAGCTCGCGCGTGACGACGGACAGCTCGATCGCGCCGAGCGCTCGTATCGCGCGCTGCTCACCGTGCTGCGGCGCCAGGACGAGATCACCGAAGACGCGCCCGTCTCGCGCTCGGAGGTGATGTTCGAGCTGAGCAAGATCGCCGGTCGACAGGGCGAGCCGGATCGCGCGAAGGAGATCCTCGAGTCCGCGTTCGAGCTCTCGACCGAGAGCGTGATCGAGGCGCGCCGTCTCGAGGCTGCGCTGCGCGCTGCCGACGATCACGGCAACTTGGTGCGGGCTCTCGAGGCGCGCATCACGCGCAGCGGTACGCCCGCCGACGCGGCGAACATCTACGGCGAGCTGGGCCGCCTCTACGAGGAGCACCTCGGTCGCGTCGAGGATGCGTTCGAGATGCGCCTACGCGCGCTCGACATCGACCCCGGCTCCGACGTGATCCACGACGCCGCGCAGCGCCTTGCCACCACGCTCGGCAAGATGGCGAGCTACGAGGAGCGCGTCCGCGCGCTCGCCGAGGCCGCGCAAGAAGGAAGCGCCGGCGGCGGTCGTAGGCCTGGCGCGCCGCAGCTTCCGGGTCTCGCGGCTCGCGCCGACACCGACCTCGCTGGCCTCGCCGGCTCTCTCTTCGTGCGGCTCGCGAAGATCGCCGAGACCGAGCGGAACGACGATCGCGAGGCAGCCGAGCTCTACGAACGCGCCGTGGCCGTCCGCGATCGCGATCGCGACCTGCTCGCCGCGCTCGATCGCGTCTACGAGCGCCTCGGCG
>JAXDMI010000052.1:0-5197 GCA_034666145.1 Myxococcales bacterium
CATGCCGAGGACCTCGACGCGCTTCGGTCGTTCGCCGCGGAACGCCATCATGGCGGACGCGATGAGCGGCGTGGTCGCGCACACCACCGCGGCGACGCTCGACGGTAGCGTCTGCTCCGCGACCACCACGAGGCCGTTGCCGCACAAGAAGAGGAGCGCGCCCACCGGCACGGCGACGAGCCACGCTCGCCGCGAAGGCATCGTCTCGCCGCGTGCCGTGGTGATGGCGAGCAGCGCGCCGCCCGCGAGAACGAAGCGGGTGCCGGCCATTCCGAACGGCGGGAGACCGGCCACGGCGACGCGCATCGCGAGGTAGGTCGATCCCCAGATCAGGTACAGCGCCAGGAGCGCCAGTACGAGCTTGGGATCGATGCGCGAGCGGATCGAAGAGGGCATGGAAAGCGACAAGGGAGACGATGCGCTCATGCTCCGAGGATGCGTCGCGAGCGCCTACCGGTACAGAGTCACACGGTAGAGCATCAGACCAGTACAGAATCGATCTGTTCCGCCATGACAGCGCGAATCTGTGCTGGTCGTGGCGTCATACCCAACCGTACACTCGAGGAATGCGCCACGCGATGCGGACCCGCGAGCAGGCCCTCGCCGAAGACGGCGTCACCGGCGACGGCGCCGACGCGTTCCTCTACGAGCGCATCGCGGACGAGCTCGGCTCGATGGTGGCGAAGGGCGCCCTTCGCGCCGGCGATCGCCTGCCCAGCGTGCGCCGCCTCAGCGAGGAGCGCGGCGTCAGCGTCGCGACCGTTCTCGCGGCGTATCTCCTGCTCGAGGGTCGAGGCGTCGCGGAAGCCAGGCCCAAGTCGGGGCACTACGTCCGCGCACGAAGCGCCGTCGATCCGCCGGTGCCCAGCGTGCCGCGCCGTGCTCCCTCCCCTGCGCGCGTGTCGATCGCCGCGGGCGCCGACGACCTCATTCGCGCGATGATCCAGGACCGAGGGCTCGTTCCGCTCGGCACGGCGTACGTCGCGTCGGAGCTGTTGCCGCTCCGCAAGCTCAACGCCGCGCTCGCCGCGGTGGCGCGCGAGGGCGGCGGACCGGGGGGCGCCTACGACGAGCTGCGCGGGAACGTGCAGCTCCGCCGGCAGCTCGCGCGTCGCGCCGTCGCGTGGGGTGCGTTCCTCGAAGAGGACGACTTCGTCACGACCGTCGGCGCCACCGAGGCGCTCAATCTCTCGCTCCGCGCCGTGACGAAGCCCGGCGACATCATCGCCGTCGAGTCGCCGGCGTACTTCGGGCTCTTACGCCTCGTCGACGTGCACGGCCTCCGCGCCATCGAGATTCCGAGCGATCCACGCACCGGCCTCGATCTCGACGCGCTCGAGGACGCGGTGCGCGGCGCGCCGGTCCGCGCCGTGCTCGCCACGCCCAACTTCTCGAACCCGCTCGGCGCGCGCATGCCCGACGAGAACAAAGAGCGGCTCGTCCGCATGCTCACGCGGCGCGACATCCCACTCGTCGAGGACGACGTCTACGGCGACCTCGCGTTCGACGGAACGCGACCCCGTCCTGCAAAGGCCTTCGACACGGCAGGCATCGTCCTCCTGTGCGGCTCGGTTTCGAAGACGCTCGCGCCCGGCTATCGCGTGGGTTGGGTCGCGCCCGGCAAGTATCGCGATGCCGTCGAGAAGCTGAAGTTCGCGCACACGGTCTCGTCACCGACGCCGACCCAGATGGCGGTCGCGGAGTTCCTCGCCGAGGGCGGCTACGATCGCCACGTCCGGCAGCTCCGTCGCGTGCTTGCCGCGCAGTCTTCCCTCTATCGCGAGGCCATCGCGCGCCACTTCCCGGAGGGCACTCGCGTGTCGCGACCGCAGGGCGGCTTCGTGGTGTGGGTCGAGCTCGGCGAGGAGACGGGCGGCAGCGGCGGGCGTCGTGTGAACGCCGTCGACCTCCAGCTACGCGCGCTGGACCGTGGCATCGCGATCGCGCCGGGCCCTATTTTCTCGGCACGCCAGCGCTTCGGTCACTGCATCCGCATCAGCACGGGGCATCCGTGGTCGCCGCGCATCGAGCGTGCCATCGCGACGTTGGGCCAGCTCGCGCGCGAGTGAGTCGGATCAGCCAGCCTCAGCCCGTGCGCGGAGCCGACAGCACCGATGACGCGAGCTCGCGCAGGCGCGTGCTCGGCGAGAGCTGGAACGGCGCGACGGCGAGCGCCAGGCGCGCATCGAGGGGACGAGGCAACGCGAGGAGCACGTCCTCCGCGCAGTCGATCTGACCCTTGCTCGGAGCGCGACGGGCGAGCTGCGCGAGCGCCAGGCGGAGCAGCTCGTCGGCGGGACGGCCGATGGTGCGGAGCCAGCTCACGAAGCGCATGCGTCGCGCTTCGGTGGCCGGCCGATGGATGCGCGACGCCCATAGCGCACGCGCCGCCGCGAAACCGGCGCGCGAGAGCATGCGTTCGATGTACGGCGTCGGCAGCACGAAGTCGGAGAGCAGAGCCTCGGCGAGCGGCGCGAGCACCGAAGGATCGTCCAGCAACGTCAGCGCCCGCGCCGACGATGAATCGACGCGCGACATGAGACGCATCACGCGCAACGCGATCTCGTCGACGTCGCCGCGCTCGAGGAGCTCGCTGAGCGCACGCTTCTCGGGGTCGACGGCGTTGTCACGCGCGGCGATGAACTGGGCGACCGCGGCTGCGGCCTCGACATCGAGGCGAGACAAGGGCGCCGCCGGCGTGAGCGACCAGGTGCCGGGCACTTCGGGCCTCGGCCGCAGCTCGCGGATCTCGGACGCCACGTTCGCGCGCGGCGCGAGCTCGGACCGGTCGGTGGCCATGCGCGCGTCGGTGGCGAGCGCGCTCGTCGTGCTCACCGGGCCCGCCGCCTTCGGAGCGGCGCGAGCCGCGGGAGCCGCGGGAGCAGGCGCGATGCTCTCGCGGAGCGACGCCGGCACGATCACTCCGAGATCGAGGAGCAACCCTCGGAACGCGCGACGCAGCTCGCGCATGTTGGCGAAGCGATCGGAAGGCTCCTTGGCGAGTGCCTTCATCGCGACGTGATCGATCCGCGCATCGAGGTCGTTGCAGCGGTGCGAGGGCCGCGGGGCCGGCACCAGCAAGTGCTGGCGGAGGAGCGCCTGCGGATCGTCGGCGATGAACGGCGGCTCGCCAGTCACCAGCTCGTAGAACATCGCGCCACAGGCGTAGACGTCGCTGCGTTCGTCGACCTGCTCGCCGAGACACTGCTCGGGGGACATGTACGTCGGCGTTCCGGTCAGCGCAGGAGCGCCGTCCTCTGTCATGGCGCGCACCACGCCGAAGTCACAGAGCTTCACGTGCTCGCGCTCCTCACCGTCGTCGTCGGCGCGACGCACGAGGATGACGTTCGACGGCTTCACGTCTCCGTGGACGATGTGATGCGAGTGCGCGTGCGCGAGGCCGGCCGCCACCTGGAGCATGATCTCGGCGGCACGCTCGACGGGCAGTCGGCGCGCTTCGTCGAGGACGTGCGAGAGCGGCGTGCCGCCGAGCAGCTCCATTGCCAGCCACAGAGTGCCGTCCGGCTCCTCACCGAAGTCGAGGACGCGCACAAGGTTCGCATGATCGAGGAGGCTCGCCGCACGGCCCTCGGCATGGAAGCGCGCGCGCACCGTCGCGTCCTTCTGGAGCGCGGGGTGAAGCACCTTCACGGCGACCGCCTTCGCGAGGTGCATGTGCTGCGCGCGATAGACCGCGCCGAACGCGCCGGTGGCAATGCGCTCGCTCACGAGGAGGCGACCACCGAGCGGACGACCGATGAGCGCATCGTCGCGACGCGGTCCCGGGCGAAGCGCAGACGAAAGCGCAGAGAGCTTCTGCGCTGCGCTGGGTCGCTTTCCGGGAAGCCCATGCATGGTGCAGGGATCAACTAGCAAGCCGCCAGCGCGCGCGCCAATGTCGGACACTGTGAGGCTGAACACCCTCACCCGTAGGAACAGGGGAACGTGGCGGGATCAGGGGAAGATCGTGATGGACACGTCGTCATAGAAGACGTCGTGCGACGGTCCGCCCGGTGCGTAATACGCGCCCAAGAGCACGCTGAACGAGCTCCGGCGATAGACGTTCGTCAGCGGGTGGCGCACCACTTCTTGGCCGTCGAGCATGACGATGCCGACCGCGCTCGGGCCGGTCGCATCGACCTCGACCGCCCAGCGCTGCCAGACATTCGCCTTGAAGCCGCTCGCTACCGGGTATTCGACGTAGCCCGCGTTCGCTGCACCCATGCCCTGCTCGCTCGCCACGTACTTGCCGGGCAGCATGTAGAGATCGAAGACCTCACCGCGATCGGACTCGCTGAACTGCAATCGCATGAGCGAGACCTGCCGATCCGGCGCGCCGATCTTCATCGAGAAGGAGACGCGCGCATGCGCGACACCGGCGTAGGAGGCTGAGCCGAGCTGCGCGTGTGGAATGTTGCCCCCGTCCGCAGGCGGCACGTGAAGCGCGAGGCTCTTCGTCGGGCTGGTGAACGTCGTCGTGTCGAGGACGACGGTTCCACCGTTGTCGCCGAAGATGGTGGCCCAGTCGCCCTGCACCTGGTCGCGTTCGAAGTGATCGCAGAGGACCGCGCCCGCGCACGGATCGATCGGACCGCCTTCGCCCGAATCACCGGAATCGAGCGCGGAGGGCGCGTCGCTCGCGGCAACGTCGGCCGCCGTCATGGCGTCGGCGCTTCCCTCGGGAGGGATCGCGGGCGGCGCCGCACCACCGCTCAGACCGTCGAGCGACGTCAGCAGCGAGCAGCCGGCGAGCGAAAGCCCGACCGCGACGGCAACGAACCGCGCGCGCTGCATACGCATCGAGGTCAATCGTACCACGCCCGGCTCACGAAGCTCGCGCTGGCGGAAGCGTGCGCTCCTCCGCTAATGTCGCGGCCGACGATGACGAAGTCCTCCTCTCCTCCGACGTCCTTTCCGAAGGGCGAGATCAAGGTCCTGCTGCTCGAGAACGTGCACGAGAGCGCGCACGAGATCTTCCGCGGTCAGGGCTTCCACATCGAGGCCATTCCGCGCGCGCTCAAGGAGGACGAGCTCGTCGCGAAGCTGTCCGAGGGCGTCCACATCCTCGGCATCCGCAGCAAGACGCACGTCACGCGCAAGGCGCTCGAGGCCGGCAAGCGGCTCCTCTCGGTGGGTGCATTCTGCATCGGTACCAACCAGATCGATCTCGAGGCGGCGAACCAGTCGGGCGTGCCGG
>JAXDMI010000053.1:0-5511 GCA_034666145.1 Myxococcales bacterium
TGCGGCCGGGTCGCCCACGAAGAAGGCCAGCTTGAACGTGCTGGCGCCGTTCTCACGGGTGGCGATGTACACGCCCACCGCGTTCGCCGCCTGGTAGATCTCCCGCGTCTTCACGCCGATCAGCTCGAGGAGCTTGTTGTTCTCGATGGTCTGGCTGATCGCCTGCATGAACGAGTAAAGCGTGCCGAGCTTGTCGTAGGCGTCTTCGAGCTGACCGAGATCGACGACGGGGAGCTGCGTCGAGGAGTCCCTCGAGCCTGGCTGCGCGGCGAGCATCTTCGACACGCTGCCGAAGTCGCGGAGCGTCGGCGTCTCCAGATCCTCCGGCGCGACGCTCGTGCCGAGCTCCTGCGAGCCGGAGCTGATCCGGAACGTCAGCGAGCCGAACGAGACCTCGTCATGGAGCTTGAGGACATGTCGGTTGATCGGAACGCCGTTGACGTACGTGCCGTTGGTGCTGCCGAGGTCGTAGACGACGCAGCCGTCCTCCTCGAGTGCGATCCTGGCGTGTTGGCGTGAGATCCGCACGTCCTTGAGGACGACGTGGTTGTACGCGCCGCGTCCGATCAGCAATGACGCTTTGATCGGGAGCCGCACTTTGCGCGCGGGCCCATCCAGGCCGATCAACCAGTAGGCGCGCGTCTTCATGACATTCTCGCGAAGAATGGGTGAGGTTCTCTGAGGATCTCGTGGGCGTCAACGAGTTATGCTGCCTCTGTGCGCCCGGCCGTTCGCGTCCTCAAGCGACTCGTCGACGTCGTCGGATCGACCGTCGGCATCGCCGTGACGTTGCCCTTCTACGTGCCCATCGCGGCGGCGATCCTCGCGGAGTCGCCAGGCCCCCTGTTCTATGTGCAGCGCCGCGCGGGTCGCTTCATCGACGACACCGACGGCGGCACGTGGGACGAGTTCGACATGTACAAATTCCGCTCGATGGCCGTCGATGCGGAACGAACCAGCGGTGCCGTGGTCTCGACGCCGGGCGACCCGCGCATCACGAAGGTCGGTCGTTTCCTGCGCGCAACGCGCCTCGACGAGCTCCCGCAGTTCTGGAACGTGCTGCGCGGGGACATGTCGCTCGTGGGTCCGCGGCCCGAGCGGCCCGAGCTCCTCCGCAACCTCGCCATGGCGATTCCGTTCTTCGAGGAACGCACGCGCGGCGTGAAGCCGGGCCTCACCGGGCTCGCGCAGATCTCGCTCGGCTACACCGGCGCCGCCGACCCGGACAGCGAGCTGGCCAAATTGGCCGACAGCCTGACCAATCCATTCGACATCCCGGAGGCGGAAGGCGCGCTCGCCGACGACATGCGGACGAAGCTGATGTTCGATCTCGGGTACGCCGCCGCGCTCGAGGACTTCTGGTCGTATGTGCGCGTCGAGGCTTGGATCATCGTCAAGACGCCGTTTGTCATGGCGAGCTCGCGCGGGCGATGAGTAACGGCCGTGCCGGCCTTGTGGAGGGATGCGGCTGAGGTTAGCCTCGAACCCGCAGCCGATCGCCGATGTTGGAGAGCCACTCCACAGAGTCCAGCGCGCGTCGCGCGACCGACGTGACGCGCGTCATGCTGCGGTTCCCCGCGGTCATCGTGTACAGGCCAGTGGCCATTGACCTCGTGTCCGCGCTCATCCGCCACGTCGCGAACGCGGATGGCAACTTCCGCAACGAGATGGTCACTGCCTTTGGCGAGGCCTTCAACAACATCGTCATCCATGGCTACCGTGGCCGAACGGACGGTATGCTCGACATCGAAGCCGAGATGGCGCCGGACGAAATGGTCCTCCGCCTGATCGATACGGGGCGCGAGGTGGACTTCAGCGACGTCGAGCCTCCCGACCTCGCGTCCATGCCGGAGAGCGGCATGGGCGTATTCATGATCCACGCTCTCGTCGACGAAGTGCTCTACCGTGGGGGTTCGCCCAACGTGCTCTCGCTCACCAAACGAACGACCTCCATCGAGGAGGCACCATGAAGTGCACGCGCGCTGACTCGGAAAACGACCTCCGCTTGCAGATCGACGGCGCTCTCGACGCCCTCACGGCGCGAGACATCCGTCCCATCTTCGACCAGGTGGTCGCGGACAAACCCAAGCTCGTCACCGTCGATCTCGAGGGACTGACGTTGATCGACAGCTCGGGCGTGGGCGCGATCGTCTCGCTGTTCAAGCGCATCAAGGCCGACGGCGGTCAGGTGGTGGTGGTGCGTGCGCACGACCAGCCGCTCGCCGTGCTCAAGCTGCTGAAGCTCGACCGCATCTTTGGGCTTTGACACTCGCACTCTCGCTCGCGCCTAAGGCGCCGCATCGCCCGACGACGTCGATGACGGCGCCGACGAGCCGGGTGACGATCCCGACGGCGTCGTCGACGAAGGCGTCGAGCCTCCTGTCGTATCGGCGCGATCGACGCGCTGCGGGAACCGCGTCGGAACGCGGATCGGGTCGGGACGCGCCGAGAGCTGGATGCCGACGATGACCGCGTTGCGCAGGACGGAGGCCGATGCCACCGCCCCCTGGCTCGCCGTGATCTGATCGACGATCTGATAGCGCGCGAAGAGGTCGATGATCGGCTTCGGCGACCAGCTGATCCCCGCGTCTGCGATGAACGCGTCGAAGTCGGGCTGGGGAACGACCGCGCGACGGAGCTCGACGACCGAGCCGTGCGTGTACCCGATGCCGGCGGAGCCGACGATGTGGTGCTCGACCGAGAGCGCGGTCGTCGTGCGAAATGTGGCCTGATCGGCGTAGAGGAGCTGCGCGGTGAGCGCGTTCGCGGTGGTACCGATCGAGCCGGTGAGATCGAACGTCGAGTCGTCGACGAAATAGCTCACGGTCGCTTGCCCGTACGGTCCGGCGAGGCTCTTCGTCCCGGCGTCGGGGCTGACCACCACCACCGCGCCCGCGACGAAGAGCGTGGTGAGCGCACGCGTGATGTCATGGCGCCAGTGCGGCGTGAGCGCGAGCGGGATGAGCCGGCTCGGAGGCAGCAGCGCGATCTTGCTTCGCACGAAGCCGCCGCGGAGATCGATGCCGACGGCGTCCGTCGCCCAGGCGCGATCGAGCGAGAGCACGCCGTTGGCGAAATACGCCTCGACCGACGACGTCGCGGGAGCGTTGATCGTCGAGACGTACGAGGCGTCCGCGAGCTGCGTGAAGCGCAAGACCTTGCTCGCCTCCCAGCTCACGCCCTCGCCGACGCGCGACGTGAAGAGCTGACCGATGGCCAGCGGCACCTGCCCCGTCGGGACGTCGGCGGGCGATCGCAGGACGAGCGAGTTCGTCACCGTGGTGTGCCCCGCTTCGGCGGAGAAGAGGAGCGACGTGCGCTTCGACACGTCGAACGCGGAGGTGAGGACCAGTCGATTCGAGATGTCCGCGGGGAGCGTGCTGTGCGCCGTCGCCGCGAACGTGTACGT
The DNA here is from genome assembly GCA_034666145.1 of Myxococcales bacterium. GTDB lineage: Bacteria > Myxococcota_A > Polyangia > Polyangiales > Polyangiaceae > Labilithrix. The sequence goes on from JAXDMI010000053.1 coordinate 3,410, forward strand.
GGCGCGCAGCTGCGAGCGCTTGCTCACGTCGAGGAGCGAGAGCTCCGGCACCACCTGCGCCGCGACGTCCTGCGGCGGCACCGAGCCAGTCTGCGTCGAATAGATGCCCTGGACGCGGAGACGCTCGGTCAGCGTGGTCTGCGCGCGCGCGGCCTTCGGCAGTGCGACCGCGGCGCTCAGGGCAAGGAGCGCTGCGCAAATCGCAACCGCGCGCGTCCGAGCCATCGAGCCCTTGGCTATCTGCCGCTAGGGCGAATGTAAAGGGAGAGGTAGTCGTCGACCATGCGGTCCTCGGCGAAGCGGTCGAGCGCATAGCGACGTCCTGCTTCGCCCATGCGCGCCCGGACAGCGCCGTCGTCGACGAGGTGCTGGAGCGCGGCGGTGAAGCTCGCTTCGTCGCCGTGCGCGACGAGGATGCCGGCGTCATCGGGGACGATGCCGGGAACGCCGCCCACGCGCGTCGCCACCACCGGCAAGTGCGAGCTCATGGCCTCGGGCAGCGCGAGCGGGAGCCCCTCGGTGCGCGAGCTGAGCGCGAAGACGTCGAAGGCGCTCAGCACCCGAGGCACGTCGTGCCGTGCGCCGGCGAGCGTCACGAATTGCTTTTTTTCACGAGGGATCGTCGCGATGACGGCAGCTTCGATCGCGGCGCGTGCGACGCCTTCGCCGACGATCACGAGACGCACCGATTCGGCGAGGAGCGGCGCCATCGCGCGGACGAGGAGCGGATAGTCCTTGTCCGGCACGAGACGGCCCACCGAGCCGACCACCACCGCGTCAGCCGGAATGCGGAGCTCGGCACGCACTGCGGCACGTGCCGCGACGTCGCGTCCGAAAGCGCCGAGCGGGATCCCGTTCTCGATGACCGTGACCCGCTGCGGCCTCGGGCGCTCCTTGCGCGCCGCGGCTGCCGCCGTCTCTGCCGACACCGGCACGAAGCAATCGACGACGCGCGTGGCGGTGCGGGCGAGCTGCAACGCGCGCGCCGGATAGCGAAAATCGCCGTGCTTGGTGTGGACGATCCGCGGAACGCGGGCGAGCTTCGCCGCCGGCGCGCCATAGATGAGCGGCGCTGCGTTGTGCGTGTGGACGACGTCGGGCCGCAGCGCACGGAAGGTCCGCCACAGCTTCGCGTAGAGGAGCGGGTCGAAGCCGGCGCTGCGCGGGACCTCGTGGACCGGGATGGAACCGAGCTCGGACCGGAGCGCGCCGCCACGCGTGAGCGTGACCACGTGCGCGTCGTGGCCGCGATCGCGAAGGGCGTGAGCGATGCGGACGACCAGCCGCTCCTGCCCGCCGATGTCGAGCGAGAGGACCACCTGCGCGATGCGCAGCTTGGCTGTGTTAAGGTCAGCGTGCATGGCCGAGGCACCGAGCTTACCCGTCGTGACCATCGCGATCCCGTGCTTCAACGAGGAGCGGTACATCGAGGCCTGTCTCGACGACGTATTCGCGCAGGATTATCCCGCGTCATCGATCGAAGTGCTGATCGGCGACGGCATGAGCACCGATCGCACCCGGGAGATCCTCGCCGGCATCGCGACGAGCCGCCCCGGTCGCGTGCGCGTCATCGACAATCCCCGCAAATTGCAGGCCGTCGCGATGAACGCGATGATCGCCGAGGCCCGCGGCGAGATCGTCATCCGCATGGACGTCCATGCGCGCTACGCACCGGACTACGTGAGCCAGTGCGTGCAGGTCCTCGAAGAGACCGGCGCCGCCAACGTCGGCGGCGCGCAGCGGGCCCGCCCCGAGACCTGGTTCCAGCGCGCGCTCTGCGCGGCCCTCGACAGCCCGGTCGCAGTGGGTGGCGCGCGGTATCGCAACGCCGATGCCGAGGGCTTCGTCGACACAGTGTTCCTCGGCGCGTTCCGGAAGCGCATGATCGAGTCGGTCGGCGGCTACGACCCGCACGCCATCACCAACGAGGACGCCGAGCTGAACCAGCGCATCCTCGGAGCGGGTGGCAAGATCTACCTGAGCAAGAAGATCATCGTGCACTACGCGCCGCGCGACTCGTTCCGCTCGCTGTCGCGCCAGTATTACCGCTACGGACAAGGCCGCGCGCGCACGCTCCTGAAGCACCGCACGTTTCCCACGCC
>JAXDMI010000054.1:0-5106 GCA_034666145.1 Myxococcales bacterium
TCGGTGAGCACCGCCGCGGCGCGCTCGAGCCACGGCTCGACGGTGCCGACCAGCATGACGCGTCGGTCCTCGAACCGCGCGGCGATGCGCGGGATGAGGTCGGTGCCGTTCATGTTCTCGCCCGGCTCCTGCCCGATGATCTTCAGGCACGCCGAGATGCCGATGCCGTCGCGGAGGAGCAGATCGGCGTCCATCAGCGCCTGGCAGAAATCGGGGTTCGACCACGCCAGGTTGAAGCCGTGCTGGTTGAGGAACGACACCACGAACGGCCGCGACGGTTTGCCGAGCCTGTCGAGCAGCGCCGATTCGCCTGCGCTATCGCGGATCACATCGAGACGAGACAACAGCGCCGCACATGCCTGATCACGCGGAACCACACCGCGAGGATACACGCGCGACGTCGGCCTCGCGATGGGCTACCTTGCTCGTCCCTGAGCATGCGCGTCCTCCATCTCACGACGGAGTTCCCGTGGCCGGCGACGAGCGGCGGGTCGGTGCGAACGGTCTCGCAGCTGCGGATCCTCGCGTCGCTGCCCGAGGTCGAGAGCGTCACCGTCCTGAGTGTCGCAGAGCTGCCGGTGAGTGAGGCCGATCGCCGCGGCTTGGCTGCGGCCATCCCCAAGCTGCGGGTGCTGCCGCCGATCTTCCACCCCGTCCACCTGTTCGACTTCAAGCGCTACGTGCCGCGCGTCGTGGCGCTGCGTGCGCTGCGCGGTGTGCCGTATCTCGCAGCGAAGTGGGACTCGCCTCGCGTGCGGAAGTCGCTTCGTCGCGAGCTCGCCGATACCGCGGTCGACGTGGCGTACGTCGACCATCTCGGCATGGCGCGCTACCTCCCGGACGTCGAGATCGAGCGCCCTTCATGTCGCATCGTGCTCGATCAGCACAACGTGGAGAGCGACTTCTTCAAGCAGTTCGCCGAGAAGCAGAAGGGCGTGAAGCGCCTCGTCGCTCGGGCCGAGGTGCGCGCGAGCGTGAAGTTCGAGAAGGCCGCGCTGAAGAGCGCGCACGCGGTCGTCGCGATCTCGACCGAAGACGCGCGCCATTTCGACGAGCTCGCGGGCATCCACGCGCACGTCGTACCGATGGTGCTGCCGTTCGAGCGCAAGGACCGACCGCGGCCCGCCACGCCGAACCTCTGCTACGTCGGCAACCTGCGGTGGCATCCGAACGTCGCCGGGCTCGATTGGTTCTGTCGCGACGTGTGGCCGAAGATCCGCGCGCGCGTGCCCGACGCGACGTTCGAGATCGCAGGTGTCGGTCTGAAGACCGATGCGTCGGGCAAGCCGCGCGTCCCCGATGCGTGGAAGGTGCCGGGCGTGACGACGGTGGGCTTCCTCGAGGAGCTCGAGCCGCTCTACCAGCGATCGCTCGCGATGCTCGCACCGGTGTTCGGTGGCTCGGGCGTGCGCGTGAAGATGCTCGAAGGCTTTCGCGCGGGCATGCCCGTCGTGACGACGCCCGACGGCGCGTTCGGGTTGCCGCTCTCCGACGGCAACGAGGCGCTCGTCGCCGACGATCCCGACGGCTTCGCGGAGCGCGTCGAACGCCTCGTGAAGGACGAGGGGCTGCGGCAGCGCATCCGCGAGGGCGGCTACGCCTACCTGGAGAGGTACCATTCCCTCCGTGTGGCCCAGGACGTGATGCGAAAAGTGCTGGGAATCACGTAGTTTTTCCGTTTCGTGAGAGGGTGTAAGGCGCAGCTCCGGCGCTCGTTGATACCGGCATGCGAACGCTGGGAATCGTCGGGCTCGTCGGGTTGATGGTCGGTTGTGGCGCGGCGTCGACCGCGCCGCGTGCGCCGGAATCGGTCGCGGGTGATCCCGGCGGCGCGAGTGGCGCCACCGCGAGCGGCTCGACCGCGAGCGGTGCGACTGCGAGCGAGGTGATGGCCGACGCGCCGTCGTCGAGCACGCCGCGCGCCGAAGCTGCCGCTTCGCCGCCTGCGCCGCCCGCGCCGCCGCCCGCCGGCATGCCTCTCGCTCCTTCCGCTTCGAAGGCCGCCCCCGTCGCCGCGGGCGTGCAGCCGAGCGCGATCGCGCCCTCGCGTCCCGTGACTCCGCTCCCGCGTTCGGGCCAGCTCACCGCCGGGATCTGGGACGACAACCGCAACTTCGATTTCTGGAAGCCGTACGCGTCGCGCTTCACCGAAGGCCACGGCAGCGACTTCGTGATGTTCAATCAGACCGAGCTCGAAGAGGCGCGCGCCGTGTCCGCTGCGCAGCAGGGACCGCGCACCGAGCTCGACGTGCAGCTCGTGCTCGACACGACCGGCAGCATGGGCGACGAGCTCTCGTATCTCCAGAGCGAGTTCGACTCCATCGCCACGCAGGTGCGTACCAAGTTCCCGAACGTCACGCCGCGCTGGAGCCTCGTGGTCTACAAGGACCACGGCGACGAGTACGTCGCCAAGGGCTTCGACTTCACGACGGACACGAACAAGTTCCGGAGCAGCCTGCGCGCCCAATCGGCGGGCGGAGGCGGCGACACCCCGGAAGCGGTCGTCGAAGGCCTCGCTACCGGCATGAAGCAGCAGTGGCGCACCGCGCCCAACGTCGCGAAGCTGGCGTTCTGGGTGGCCGATGCTCCCGCGCACCCCGGCGAGGGCGGCAAGCTCGGCACGGTGATCCGCGACGCCAAGAAGAAGGGCGTCCACATCTATCCCGTCGCCTCCAGCGACGCCGACGAGTCCGCCGAGTACCAGATGCGCGCCGCCGCGCAGATGACCTCGGGACGTTATGTCTTCCTCACGAACGACTCGGGCATCGGGAGCTCGCACGCCGAGCCGCACATCCCTTGCTACAACGTGTCGCGGCTCGATCATGCGATCGTCCGCATGATCCAGGTGGAGATGACGGGCCGCTTCGTGGAGGCCGACTCGCGCCAGGTCATTCGCTCGGTGGGGCAACCGAACCAGCAAGGCAAATGCCAGCTCTCGAGCGGGATGCTGGTCGCGAGCTACTGACAGAGCGACGGCGCTTTGCGCTAGACTGGCGGCATGCACGTGCGCACGACTGCCACGGAGCTCGCGCAATGGCTCGAGCAACAAGGCGGGGTGTGGCATGTCGAAGGGGAGCCGCTCCTCGCGAAGTCGCTGCCGCTGCCGACGCCGGCGTCCTCGCTCGTCGAGGTCCTGCGGAAGCGCGGGCCCGAAGCGTCCGCGCTCGCAGTGCTGGCTCCCGAGACGACGACGCTCACGGCCGACGCGGCCGTGTCCGCGCACCAGATCGCGACCGCTGCGCACGTCATCGACGGCCAGCGCGTGTTCCAGCTCGCGTGGATTCGGCCCGACGGGACGGTGGCCGACTCGTGGCTCCTCGCCGAGCAGCAGAGCAAGCCGGGGAGCGCCGGCGACGGCGCCGCGGCGCGTGGCGTCGTCGCTGCGTTTCGCGCGTCGATGGGCACGCGCCGCTGAGCGACCCGAGCGGTTACTTCGGGCAGTCCGGCAGCGCGTTCACGTAGATGTCGCCGGCGCAGTTGCCGAAGGCCTTGAGGCAGGGATTGGCGACGCCCCCTGCGTCCAGCTGGGCTTCGATGCCGCCGTCGAGCGCAGTGCCCGTGCACTTCGCGCGGATGTCGTCGGCGAGCGTGTCGTTCAGCTCCCATGCGGCGACGAAGACGTCGTCGGTCGAATTAGGACCTTTCGCGGGATCGTACGTGGTCTTGCGCGTGGCGCAGCCGGTGGGGTCCATGGGCTCGCAGGTCTGGCAGTACGCGGCGACCACGTTCTTCTGCGCGGTGGTCGGCGTTGCCGTGGCGTAGCTGCGGTACTCGCAGTCGCGACGCGCGAGGCCGTCGCAGTTCGCGTGCGTGAGGCACATCGCTTCCGCGCGCCGGTAGACGTCGCTGTTGATGGCCTGGTCGTTGAGCGCGCACCACGCGTCGAACTTGGCCGGGCCGCAGGTGAGCTGATCGCCGGCATCCGGACCGGCATTGCAGTCGAGGGTGTACGCGCGCGTGAGCTCGCAGGTCGAGGGGGCCGTGCCCGCGTCGGCCGCCGCGGCGTCGGGCGTCGCCCCGTCGGCGGACGAGCGAGCGTCGTTCGAAGCGGCCGCGTCACCGTCCGTGGTCGGTGTCGCGGCGGAATCGCTCGAGCAAGCGGAGACGACGGCGGCGACGCCGCTCCCGGTGAGAGCCGCGAGCACCAAGAAGAAGAGAGAGCGTTTCACGGCGCGCACCTTAGCCGGCGAGGGTGTCCGCGGCCACCCCTCGAGCTGTCCGGGACATAGGGTCACGAGGGTCAAGCTCGCGAAATCAGAGGATCCCGATCGTGGCACGTCCCTCGCGAGAGCCGGCCGCGATGGCCACCACCGTCCACCGACCTGCGTTGCGCTGGCGCGTCGCGCATCGCTTCACGTCGTACAGTCGCCAGCGCGGCTCGGAGATGGCGCGCGCGCGCGCTCACGACGAGCGGGTGGAGATCGAAGAGGGCAGCGACCGCCATGCCCTCGCACGCGTGCGTGACGGTCCGAGTCTGTTCGTCGTTCGTCTCGATGCCGTGAGTCGCGAGCTTCAGGTCGCGTGCACGTGTCCGGTCTTCGCGCTGGGCCGTGATGCGTGTCGTCACGTCTGGGCTGCGCTCGTTGCCGTCGATCGCGTCGCGCATCGTGCTCACCTCGCGCGCTTGCGCGGGCGTCGTCGTGCGCGCGCGTTCGAGCTCGTCCGTGCGCGGCTCGAGCGCGGGTGGCCCCGTCTTCGCAGGTGACGGGCGAGGAGGAACGTCATGGCAAAGAAGCTCGAGGGCAAGCGGGTCGCGATGATCGTCACGGATGGGTTCGAACAGATCGAGCTCACGAGCCCCAAGGAGGCGCTCGAACGCGAAGGCGCGATCGCCGAGATCGTCTCGCCGAAGGAAGGGAAGGTGAAGGGTTGGAAGCTCGTCGAGTGGGGCGACGAGTTCTCCGTCGACGTGCCGCTCGCGCAAGCGACGGTCGACGACTACGACGCGCTCGTGTTGCCGGGCGGCGTGATGAATCCCGACAAGCTCCGCGTTCTCCCCGAGATGCGGAAGCTCGTGAAGGCGTTCTTCGACGCCGGCAAACCTGTGGCGGCGATCTGTCACGGTCCGTGGTCGCTCATCGACGCCGGCGTCGTCGAGGGCCGCAA
>JAXDMI010000055.1:0-4047 GCA_034666145.1 Myxococcales bacterium
GGGCACCCATCCGAACCGTCGCGAACCGCGTCGGCGCTGGGCGCCACCTCGCGCTCGTTCGCCACGTTTCGCGGCGTTTCGTGCACTTTCGACGCGTCTTCAAGTCCCTCTGCGCCCACAAACCAAAAAGCCTTTTCTCGTGAGCTTCGCTCCCGAGAAGAGGCTTTTCGGTTTTCTTACCCTTGTGGGGCGCTGCGCGCCCCCTCCGTCGCTGCGCTCCGGAGGCCTCCCCCGCATTCGCCTTCGGCGAACCGTCGAGCCCAGGGCACGACGAGGAGGAGCGGACGCGCCGCGGGCCGAGACCGCTGTGACGAAGCGGATTGGGCGCGTAAGAGCGTCTCGGCGAGCGCCCGTGACACGCGCTGTCGTTGGTCGCGAGGCCAACGAGCCCGAGGAGACGAGAGGGAACGAGAGGAAGCGCGCGCCAAGCGCTCGTGCATGCGCTTTGCAGCCTTTGCCTTCGCGACGGAGGTTCTTCATGGCTCGCAAGATCACGCGCGTGGTTCGGCTCGCGGCGCTCGCGATGGCCGCGGCATCCTGCGCGTCCGGTGCGGACGGCACGACCGGGGTTGCGGCAGCGGATGCGAACACCGATCCCGCGAGCACGCCCGCTGCGGCGGACCCCACCGGCAATGGCGATCTCGCGTACGCCGTGCCCGCTGGCGAGATGCTTGCCACCTTCACGGCGTCGGAGGTGATCGCCATCTTGAGCGTCGCGAGCGCCGACGCGATCGCGCAGGCGGGCTTCGCGCAGCTGCGCACCGACAATCCCGACGTGAGGGCCTTCGCCGAGCACATCATCGCCGATCACACGCGCGTGCTCGGGCGGCTCACACCCTTGCGGCCCGCATATCTCGGTCCCGATCCCACCTCGCTCTTGCTGCAACGCGAAGATCAGCTCGTCGAGCTCGACCTCCGCACGCAGGGCGGTGCTCAGGTCTTCGAGCTCGCGTACATGACGGCGCAGGTGACGGCGCACGCGAAGATCATCGCGCTGCTCGATCGCTCACTCTTGCCGAGCATCGCCGACGCGCGGGCGATCCGCAGCGTCGTGCTCGACCTGCGATCGCTCTACGTGCGCCGCCTCGTGGAGGCGCTCGACCTGCAACGCCGCATCCTGCGGAGCGCGATGACCGCCGGGCCGACGGACACCACCGGCTACGGCGGCGGTAGTCCGCCCAGCAACCCGCCGCGCATCAACGCACCACCGAAGTGATGCGAGCGATGAGTCAAGCGCCCGCGAACATCCACTCGCGCGAGAGATAGCGATCCCACGAGTCGGGGAGCAGCGCCACCACTGGACCCTGCACCCGGCCCGATGCCGCGACGCGGAGCGCTGCGACGACCGCCGTGCCCGCCGAGCCGCCGACGAGCAGACCTTCGTGGCGGAGCAGCCTTCGAACCATCGCGAAGCTCTCCTCGTCGCTGACGGGCTCGACGTCGTCGATCACCGAACGGTCGAGGATGTCCGGTGGCTTGCTAGAGCCAATGCCCTCCACGGCGTAGGACGCGTCCGGGCCGATCGCGCCGGTCTTCACCCAGTGACCGAGGCCCGAGCCGATCGGGTCGGCCATCACGATCCGAACGGCTGGGTTCGCGCGCTTGAGGCATCGTCCGACGCCCGTGATGGTGCCGCCCGTGCCGACGCCGGCGACGAATGCAGCGACCCGGCCTTCGGTCTGCCGCAGGATCTCGGGCCCCGTCGTCTCTTCGTGGACCGTCACGTTGGCGGGATTGCAGAACTGGTCCGTCAAGAACCACCCGCGCTCGGAGGCGAGGCGCCTCGCGACGTTCTGGAAGTTGTTCGGATCCGACGGCGGCGCGTTCGGCGTGACGATGACCTCGGCGCCCACCGCCTTCAGCGCGTTGCGCTTGTCGATCGACATCTTCTCCGGCATCACGCACACGAGCGCGTAGCCGCGCAGCGCGGCAACGAGCGCGAGACCGAGTCCCGTGTTCCCCGCCGTCGCTTCGATCAACGTCGCGCCCGGCTTCAGCACGCCACGTCGCTCCGCGTCGTCGACGATGGCGAGCGCGATCCGATCCTTCACGCTCCCGCCCGGATTGAGATGCTCGCACTTCACGAGCACCGGTACGGGAAGACCCTCGGCCACGCGCGTGAGCGCGACGAGCGGGGTGTTGCCGATGTGATCGAGCACGGTGTTCGTCATGAGCTCTCCTGCGACGGCGATGCTTGTAGACCGCATACGCTCGAGCTGCGGCGCGTCATCGAGGCCGTCACACCTCTTGCGTAGTCGAGCTTTCTACTCGCGCCGTAAACATGCGCCCGCATTCGATGAATTAGCGACAAATGTGCGTGTGATCTTCCGTTTCGGAAACGCCGTCGTGCCTCGTTCGAGACGGCTCATCAGCTACCCCACGCTGAGCTCGATGCTAGGGTGCGCGCGCCCATGAAGAACTACGCCCTCCTCGGTGTCCTCTCGGTCGCCTCGCTCGTTGTCGGAGCGGGCTCGCTCGCCTGCGGCTCGACGGTCGGCGAACCTGCGCCGGCGACGACGCCGCCCGCTGTAGTCGACCCCGCGGCACCGGCGCAGACCGATCCGCCGGCGGCCACCGCGCCCGCGCCGATGCTCGATCATGGAGCCGTGAGCACGAAGTATCCCGCGTTCACACCGGCGATGGGCCAGCTCCGTTCCAACGGCGGCTCGGTCCTCAAGAACCCCGTCATCGTCAGCGTGACGTGGCCCGGCGACACGCGCGTCGCCGACCTCGAGATGCTCGGCGACACCGTCGGTGCCGGCGCGTACTGGAAGGCCGTCACCTCGGAGTACGGGTCGCTCGCCGCCATCAGCGGCACCGACAACCATCTGCATCTCCCCGATGCCGCGCCCACGTCGATCAGCGACACGGCCCTCGCCACGCTCGTGCAGACGAGCCTCGGGAAGACCGACGGGACGGCGTGGCCGGTCCCGGCGACGGGCGATCCCGTCTACATCCTCTACCTGCCCGAGACGACGGACCTGATCCTCCAGGGCCAGAGCGCCTGCGCACAGGGCGTCGGCGGCTATCACGACAACGTGACGGTCAACGGCCGCAACTTCGCCTACGCGATCGTCCCGAGCTGCAGCGACTTCGCCGCCGTCACGCTCTCGGCCAGCCACGAGCTCGCCGAGGCGGCGACCGACCCGTACCCGCATGCGCGACCGGCGTGGTCGGGCTTCCGCGACACCGACCTCGCGTGGGACATGTTCCAGCAGTTCCAGAGCGAGAACGGCGATGCGTGTGAGTTCTATCGCGACTCCGAGCTCGCGCCCGGCGAGAGCGACGTGATGTTCACCGTGCAGCGGCAGTGGTCGAACCAGAGCGGCAAGGCCGGTCACGACCCGTGCGTCCCCGCGTTCAAGAACACGGTCTACTTCAACGCGACGCCCATCAAGCTCGAGGACATCAACGCGGATCTCTCTACCCTCGTCGGCGATCCGAAGGGCACCGACATCCAGCCGACCAAGGGCTTCAAGGTGAAGGTCGGCGAGACCCGCCAGATCCCGATCGGCTTCTACAGCGACGGCCCGATGGCGGCGTGGACGATCAAGGCGATCGCGGGCGGCATCGCCGGCGGACACGGCAGCGCCAGCAGCCTCGACCTCGCGCTCGACGTCACGAGCGGACAGAACGGCGAGATGGCGTATCTCTCGGTCACCGTGAACGCGGCGGGCAAGACGAACACCGAGCTCGTCACGATCGTCTCGCAGCACGCCGGCACGTCGCACTACATGCCGATCCTGATCGGTAACTGAGACCTGCGACGGTTCGTATCGAGCGCGACCTGCCACGTCGGCTCGTGATCGGTTCTTTTCTCGTGGGGACTTCGTCCCCCTCGAGCACTTCGTGCTCGAGCCTCCCCGATTCGCCTTCGGCGACGTCGTGCGTTGCACGACGGGGAGAGCGAGATAGAAGAAGGTTAGAGCTCGTGGAGGGTGCGGACGAAGGCGTAGACCAGGATGGCTACGCCTAGCAGGCCCTCGGTCATCACGATGGCGCCGTGCGCTGGGCCGACTGCGGCCACGGCGTAGACGGCGCTCGTGC
>JAXDMI010000056.1:0-4725 GCA_034666145.1 Myxococcales bacterium
GCGTCAATGTCTCGTACGCCTCCTGCGCCTCGACTAGCTTGCCCGTCGCCTGAAGGCACTGCGCGATGTGGAGGAGATGCGTCGGCGCATCGAACAACCGCTGCGCATACTGGAAACGCGACAGCGCCTCCGGCCAGTTCTTCTGCGCCTCGAGGTCCATGCCCTCCTGATACGCCGCGCGCGCCGACGCCTTGCGCTCCGAGTCGCTCATCGTGGCCGGCAGCGCGGCCGCCGGAGTGGGCGCCGCGCTCGCGACGGGCGACGCTGTGGTGGTCGTCGTCGTCGTCGTCGTCGGGCGTCGCGTCACGTACACCGAGCCGTCCGCGCCGTATCCAGGAACCAGCGCCGTGCCGAGCGGCATCAGATGCGCGCGATACTTCTCGTCGACGTCGTACCAAGCGCCGCTCACGGCATCGACCAAGAGCGGCACGCACAGCATCACCGGCACGATGCACGTCGCCAGGTCCAGCGTGAGCCACCAGCCGTTGACGCGCTTGCGTACGAGACCGTGGTACTCCTCGAAGCCCGGCATCGTCACGCGCAGCTCGGTGATGCCATTGCGAGGAACCGGGACGTCGATGGGCGTCGCGCCCGAGCCCTCCTTCGCCGCGACGCTCGCGCCCGCCGGATCCGACTCGACGTGCACCGGCGCCTTGCTGTCGCGAAACACCGCTGCGCAGCCGATGGATCCGAGCGCACCGGCCAACACGACAAGCTTCGAAGCGGCGATGAGAGCAGTCCCACGCATCGACGTGGCCGGACCCTAGCCCGGAGCGCGCGCGCGCGTCCACCGCCCGGTTCACGCGCGCCTGTCCCCGCTGCCGAGGTAGGCTGCCCGACGTGGAGCTTCCTCCTGCCGCATCTGCCGCATCCGCCGCGTCCGCGACATCCGCGACGCCCGCGAAGAAGAAGAGCCGCGGGCCAAGCCTCTACGTGCAGGTGCTCATCGCGATCGTCCTCGCGGTCCTCCTGGGGTGGCTGAAGCCCGAGTGGGGCATCGCGGTGAAGCCCCTCGGCGACGGCTTCGTGAAGCTGATCAAGATGCTCATCGGGCCGATCGTCTTCACGACGGTCACCGTCGGCATCGCCGGCATGAAGGACCTCAAGAAGGTCGGGCGCGTCGGCGGCAAGGCCGTCCTCTACTTCGAGGTGATGACCACCATCGCGCTCGCCATCGGTCTGACGATGGCGCACCTGATCCATCCCGGCTCCAACATCCATGCGTCGGCGGCGAGCATCGACACGTCGGTGCTCGACAGGACGCTTGCCGGACCGCGTCCGCACGGCTTCGTCGAGCATCTGCTCGCGATCATTCCGAACAGCTTCGTCGGCGCGTTCGTCGACGGCGACGTCCTCCAGATCCTCGTCCTGGGCGTGCTCATGGGCATTGCGCTCGCGAGCCTCGGCGAGCGCGTGTCCGGTGTCGTGCACCTGTTCGAGCAGTTCTCGAAGGCCATCTTCGCGATCGTCGGCATCGTCATGCGCCTCGCGCCGCTCGGAGCGTTCGGCGCGATGGCCTTCACGATAGGGAAATACGGGGTCGGAACCCTCGGCAGCCTCGCCAAGTTGATGGGCGCGTTCTACGCGACTGCGCTCCTCTTCGTGCTCGTCGTGCTCGGCCTCGTACTGCGCTCGATGGGGCTGTCGATCATCAAGCTCCTCAAGTACCTGCGTGAGGAGCTCGTGATCGTGCTCGGCACGTCCTCGTCGGAGTCGGCGCTGCCGCGCCTCATGGACAAGCTCGAGGCGATGGGCTGCAGCTCGTCGGTGGTGCGCCTCGTCGTCCCCACCGGATACTCGTTCAACCTCGACGGCACCGCGATCTACCTGACGATGGCGGCGCTCTTCGTCGCGCAAGCGCTCGACGTCGACCTATCGCCGGGCGACGAGCTCCGCTTGATGCTCGTGCTGCTCCTCACGTCGAAGGGCGCAGCAGGCGTGACCGGTAGCGGCTTCGTGACGCTCGCCGCGACGTTGTCGACGACCGGCAGCGTGCCGGTCGCAGGACTCACGCTGTTGCTGGGTGTCGATCGCTTCATGTCGGAGGCGCGCGCGCTCACGAACATCGTCGGCAACGCCGTCGCGACGATCGTGGTGGCAGGCTGGGAGAAGGAGCTCGACGTCGACCGCGCGAAGGCGGTCCTCGACGGCACCGCGAAGCCGCAGCCGGCCGCCGACGCTACGTCCTGATCGGGATCAGCGAGAAGCGATCGGGATCAGAGAGAGACGGCGCCGCCGCACGGGACGTTGACCGTCTGCGCTTCTTTCATGCCGGCCTTGATGCGGTGCGAGCCGCACGAGACCGTGACGACACCGTCGTTCGCGCGACGGAACGAGCCGTCGACGACGACTGCGCGAAGGTTCGGATCCACGTTGACTACGCCGGTGGTCGCGACGGGCTTCGGTGCGGCGGGAGCCGCAGCGACCGTGGGAGCGGACGGCGGCGCCGCGAGCGGAGAGCCGGCCGCCGCAGAGGACGTCTTGCTGCCACCACCACCCGGCGCCGCGAGCGCGCCACCGGAGGAACGCGCGACCGGAGCCGCGGCCGGAGCAGGCGCTGCAGCAACGGGAGCCGCGACGACGGGAGAGGCCGCGACCGGCGCCGTAACGGCAGCCGGCGGCGGCGGAGTCACTGCGAACGAGCCCTTGCCCGTGAAGCCACGCGGCGTCGCGCCGGGAACGGGCGCCGACGGAAGCGACGACACGTCAATCGGCGACGAAGCGGCGCCCGACGGATCGCTCGGAGCGGGGGCGGCCGGTGCTTCGCTCGGAGCGTTTGCGGCAGCGGCGGTCTCGGCCGCGCTGGACTCGACCGCGTCGGTCTTCGCGGAGAGCGTACGGCTCGCGGCATAACCACCGATGCCGACGAGGCTGACGAGGAGGATCGCCGCCGCGGCCATGCCGCCGATCGCGAGACCACTGAGGCCACCCGACGGACGCGCGGCTGCGTTTCCGCCGCGCGCGGGCATGTGCACCGGGCCGGGCACGCGCGCCATCGGCGGAATCCTCGGCATCGGAGGACGCTGCGAGACGTCGAGCGCGACAGGCGCGATCGAGCTGGGACGCGCATTGACCTTCTGCTGCAGCGCCGGCGGCATCGCCGAGCGAACGAGGATCTCGGTCTGCTGCGGCTCGGAGTCGGCGAGGTCGGTGAGCTGTGCGGCGGCCGCGGCGACCTTCGCCATGTCGTTGCCGCGGATCTCGAGCGTCTTCTCGGCCATGACGGGCGTCGCCGGAGCTGGCTCGGAGATGATGACGCTCTCCTCTTGCTCCTCCTGATCCTCGAGCGGGAGCGGGCTGGTCGCCGGCGCGGCGGGGAAGCCCTGCAACGTGCTCGGCTGATTCGGCGTACGCGCGGTGATCGGCGCGGGCTCGAACGCGGGCTCGACGATCGTTGCGGCCGGGACGATCACGGCGACGGCGCCGATCCGCGCGGGCTCGGGCGCAGGCTCGGTCGCGCGCGTCGCGATGCCTTCGACCTGGACCTCGTCGAACGCGCCGACCTCACCGACCTCGAAGCTCGAGAAGCCGGCGGCGGCTGCTTCGAGCGCATCGATGTCATCGCTCTCCATGATGTCGTCGGCGCTGAGCTCCTCGAGCTGTCCGCTCGCGTCCGCTTGGGGAGCGGGGGGCAACGTGCGAACGCTCTTCGGCATGGGACGACCGAGGTCGGCGAAGTCGAACGGGCGCTGGGAGGAGGCAGGGCTTTCGGGCACGGGTGTCGCGTCTTTCGGTGAGGGGTCCGCGCGAAGTGCACGGTGATGAGGCAGAGGGGCCGAGCGGCGGCGCCATTCTTACCGAGAATCCCGGTCGTGCAAGCGAAGGGCAGAAATTTCCAGGGCCCGCTTCTTGCGCTGCCTTGTCTGCAAGGCCTGGAAAGGATGGGAAGTAAGCGAAGCGAACGCGCCATAGTACGAAGCCACCGAGGGATTCCTCCCTCCGTGGCCTCGTGACCTCCGGCGCGCGGCTCTGGCCACGCTGAAACCGCTATTTCAAAGGCAGTTCAGTGCGCTAGCGCGCGCATCACTCCGCC
Organism: Myxococcales bacterium; assembly: GCA_034666145.1. Classification (GTDB taxonomy): domain Bacteria; phylum Myxococcota_A; class Polyangia; order Polyangiales; family Polyangiaceae; genus Labilithrix. The sequence continues at coordinate 4,034 of JAXDMI010000056.1, forward strand.
CATGACGATCTGCGCCGCGAAGCCCATGCCGGCGCCCTTCTTCGTCTCGGGGCCCTTCGCAATGGCGTAGACGAGGATGAGGCCGATGCATCCGCCGAAGAAGCCGGCGAGGAATCCGAGACCGAGGCTGCCCGTGACCGGCGCGGAGTAGCTCTGTTGCAGCCCGAACGGCTGCTGCTGCTGCGGCGCCGCATACGGGTTGTTCATCCCGCCGCCGTAACCGCCGGGAGGAGGACCTCCATATCCGCCGGGAGGAGGACCGCCGTAACCGCCGCCTCCAGGAGGAGGACCGCCGTAGCCACCGCCGCCTCCAGGAGGAGGACCTCCGTAGCCGCCGCCACCTCCAGGGGGAGGGCCGCCGTAACCGCCGCCTCCAGGAGGCGGACCTCCGTAGCCGCCGCCGCCGGGTGGCGGGCCGCCTCCAGGGGGTTGTCCGCCGCCGGGATTCCAGTTCTGAGACATGCGTTCCCTCCTCCTCGCACGAATGGTGGACGACCGAGCGTACCTAGATCGGGACCTTCGACAAGAGTCGCCGGCGGGCTCTGTCTACGGATGTACGAAGACCACGGTGCCGGTCTTCCCGTTCGTGCCGGCGCTCGCGCCGTGCCAGCCGGGAGGGACCTCGGGGCCCGTCCAGAAGAAGAGGCGCCGCGCATCTTCGGGCGCGAGATTGATGCAGCCGTGGCTCTTCG
>JAXDMI010000057.1:0-15641 GCA_034666145.1 Myxococcales bacterium
TGCTCGCACCTCCGTTCGTGGCCGCGCCGGTCGGCGCCGCGGTCGGCAAGGTCGCACCGGTGAAGGAGCTCGTGAGCGCGCCCGTTGCGCTCACCGAGAACGTCGCGGGAGCAGGGTCGCCCACCGCGGCCACGGCCACGGCCGCGGCCACGCCGAGCGAAGGCTCGAGCGCGCCGCCTCCACTGCCGCCCGGGTCGGCGTCGTTGGTGGTCTCGATGCCGGACGCCCTCGACGTCGCGCGCGGCAACGAGATCTCGTCCACCGTCACCGTCGTGAACGAAGGCGACAAGGCGGCAGTGCTCCTCCTCCGCGCGGAGATGCTGCGCTTCAACGTCGCCGGACCCGCCGGCTCGGTGGCGTGCGGAACGACACGCGCGGTCGATGCGCCCATCCGCGAGCTCTATTCGACGATCGCGCCGAAGGGCCGCGCGTCGGTGGGCGTGCTCGTCAACACGCTGTGCCCGGCCGATACGTTCGACGAGCCCGGCATCTACCGTATCACGCCCGTGCTCGACACGTCGCAGGCGTCCGGTCGGACCATCGGCCTCAAGACCTGGGACGGCGAAGCTAGCGCGCGCGCCCCCATGCTGCTCCGCGTTCGCACGCCGCGCCGTCCGCCGACGTCCACGACTCGACCGGCGCTCGACTGACGTGGAGCACGCACTACCGTTCGGCGCCGGCGAAGACACCGAGCTCGAGCTCGCATGGGTCGACCTGCGCGTCGCGCGCGCGGTCTGGGAAGGCGTTCCGACCGCGAGGCTCCTCGCGCGCATCCGCCTCGATCGCGACGAGCGCGATCTCGTCGACCTCGGTGAGCGCGCAAGCGGCCTCGATCTCGCGAGCTCGACGTGGGACAAGCTCATGGCTCGCCTGCTCGGCGCATCGCAGGCCGCGCACGATCGCGTGAAGCGCGCCGTTGCTCGTCACGGCCGCGCCGCGTCCGACGAAGGCCCGCTCGTCGCAAACGACGCCGCGATTGCCGCGCTCGTCCACGGCCTGCTGTCGGCGACCGAGACCGAAGGCGATTCGTCGCCGGCCGAAGGAGCAGCGGCTCGCGTCGCGCTCGACGACGCGGTGGTGCGGGCCTGCGGTCGGCTCGATGATCGCCTCGCGACGGCGGGCGCCGATCGCCGCGCCGCCGCGTTCGAGGCGTGCTTGCACGTCGCGACGCTCGCGACTGGCGGTTCGCCGGCGCTGGCCGCGCTCGTGGCATGCGGTCCGAGCATCGCGTCTGCTGCGGCGCTCTACCCATGGGGTGACCTCGAGGTGCCGGTCGCGGAGCGACACGCGCTGCTCCTCGATCGCTCCGTCGCGCTCGCTGCGCCGTCGCTCGCGCGCGAGACGTCCGCGCTCGGCGCGCATCACGGTGAGCTCGTCGTGTTCGTGAGGCTCGAGCCGCGATCGAGTCTAGAGCCGCAGGTGGTGCCGCCGAGCTCATGGTTCCCCGCCGACTTCGGTTCGCTCGAAGCAGCGAGCCGTCTTGCCGGCGCGCTCGAGCGAGGAGCGACGACGGCGCCGCGCGCACGCTCCGTGATCCTTCGCGGTGGCGACGCCGCGCTCGACGCCATCGGTGCCGAGATGCTCAACGCAGGAGCGCATCCGTTCGCGAGCGCGGTCTTCGCCGACATCCTCGGTCGTGCATCGCGCGAGCGCGACGTCGTGCGTCTCGTCTCTTACTTCGCGATCGCGCCGGACGTCGCGACGGCGGCGCACGCCCTCGCGACGAGCACCGCGCCCGAGGTGCCGTCGGTGCTGCGCGCGTGGCTCGAGTCGATCCTTCCCGCAGACGTCCCGCGGTGCATCGCGGCGCTCGCGCCCTATCCGCATTTGCACGCCGCGGTGCGGCCGCTCCTCGACAGCTGACCGCGCTGACCGCGCCGACCGGGCGCGAGGAACAGGCACGGTGGATCTGTGCACCGGCAGTCCCTCTACTAGAGGAGGGGCTCGGGCGGCCCTTCGGCCACCAGGGCACGTGCGCCTAGGCCGTGTATTGCATCCTTTCATGCACTTACGGCCGTTGGTTAACGACCCTGGGTCGGGTGCCTACATCGGCACACCATGTGCTCTCAAGCGGGCATGCGGTCTCGTCTTTCCTGGGCGGTCGGGTGCGCGGCGGTTTTGCTCGCGGCGTGTGGCGGCTCGCCGGACGAGGCGGTCGACAGCTCGCAGGACGAAGTTCGCTGGGAGCCCATCTCCGCGCTCCTGGGAAATCCGCCGAACTTCGCGCAGCTCGGAAATGGCTCCGTGATGAGCGTGGTGTCGCGCGCGGAAGGCCGAGGCTCGAAGGCCGGCGCGCTCGTCGAGCTCTTCTACCCGCAGTACGCCAAGGACAACCTCTGGGACTCGTACGTCGGCATCCGGAGCAAAGGACAGAAGCTCCGCTGGGCTCACCAGCTCGACCTCCATGCGCAGCGCGTCGTCGACGACACCGGCATCGTCCAGAGCGACTTCGCCGCCAGCGGCCTCACGATGCGCATCGAAGACGTCATGCGCCCCGAGAGCGACGCGCACGTGCGACACGTCATCGTGACCAACACGAGCGGCACCGCCCTCGAGAACGCCGAGATCGCGTTCTATGCATTCTACATGTTGAAGGACCTGCCCACCGGCGACCGCATCCGCTTCGACGCGGGCCGCGGCGCGCTCGTCCAGGTCGACGGTGACGTCGCCGTCGCCACCATCGGCGATCGCGCGCCGGTTGCGCAGCACTGTGGCCACGCGCTCGCGCTCCTCGGCTCGCAGAAGGACGCGCGCGGAGCGGCCGAAGGCGGCAAGCTCTCCGGATGCACCGATCCCATCGACGCCGGGATCGCAGGCGTCAACGGCGTCCTCGTGCACTCGCTCGGCACGCTCGCGCCCGGCGAGACCAAGGACATCAGCTACGCGATCGGCCTCGGTCACGACGAATCGCACGCCCTCGACGAAGCGCAGAAGGCGCTCGCCGGCGGCTTCGACGCTCGCGCCGCCGAGGACCGCGCGCACTGGAAGACCGAGCTCGCGCGCGCGGCACAGCCCGCCGCCCTCCCCGCGAGCGCCCTCCCCGTCTATCGCCGCGCGCTCGTCACGATGCTCCAGCACCGCGTCTCCAACGGCGCGTTCATCGCAGCCCCCACGCTCACCAGCCCGGTCTATCGCTTCGTGTGGCCACGTGACGGCTCGAAGACCGCCGTCGATCTCCTCGAGGCGGGCTACGAGCCCGAAGCGCGCGCGTTCTTCGAGTTCCTCGAGAAGCTCCTCCTCCCCGACGGCTCCTTCGCCGTGAACTACTTCTCCGACGGCTCGAAGCCCTTCTTCGACTTCGGCGCCGACGGCAACGAGAACGATCAGCCCGGCATGCTCCCGTGGGGCGTCGATCAGGTCTACGCGGCATCCCACGACCGCACCTGGCTCACCGCGCGCTGGCCCGCGGTGCGCCGCGTCGCCGAGCACATGCTCGCGATGTCCGCGACGGACAACGGACTCGTGAAGCCGTCCCGCGATCTCTGGGAGCTCGAACAGGGCTCGAGCTGGACGTACGCCAACGGCTCGGCCGTCGCCGGTCTCGAGGCCGCGGCGCGCATCGCTCGCACCGTCGGCATGACCGCGGACGGCGCTCGTTACGACGCACGCGCCAAGTCGCTGCGTGACACGATGGCCGCGAAGCTCGTCGCGCCCGGCGGCTACTGGGCGCGCGGCCTCAAGGGCACCACCATCGACACGCGCCTCGAGATCGGCAACCTCGCCCTCGGCGCCGGCGGCTTCGCGCTCTATCCCGATACGGATCCTCGCCTCATGAAGGTCGGCGACCTCGTTCGCGAGCGCCTCCTCACGTCGAATGGCGGCGTGAAGCGCTACGAAGGCGATCGCTACTACGGTGGCCAGCCGTGGCCCGTCGCCGCGGCCTGGCTCGCGATGCACGAGCTGGCCCGCGGCGAGCGCCCCATCGCCGAGGCCGAATTCGCGAGCATGACGCGGCAGGCCCTGGCCACCGAATCACGGATGCTCGGCGAGCAGTTCGACGAGAGCAAGAAGCAGTGGGTCAGCGCGATGCCGCTGGTCTGGAGCGAGGCGGCTTACGTCCGAACCGCACTGGCGCTATATCGCGCTCCATGACCGAGCACAGCTTCCAGGCCGAGGTCGGCCGCGTCCTCTCCCTCGTCATCAATTCGCTGTACTCCAACAAGGAGATCTTCCTCCGCGAGCTGATCTCGAACGCCTCCGACGCGCTCGACAAGCTGCGTTTCCGCGCCATCACCGAGCCGAAGCTGCTCGAGGGCGACAGCGAGCTCGTCATCCGCCTCCGCACCGACAAGGAGCGCGGCGTGCTCGTCATCGAGGACACCGGCATCGGCATGACCGAGGCCGAGCTCGTGGAGAACCTCGGCACCGTCGCGCGCTCCGGCTCGCAAGCCTTCCTCGCGAAGCTCGAAGAGAGCGCGAAGAAGGACGTCTCGATCATCGGCCAGTTCGGCGTCGGCTTCTACAGCGCGTACCTCGTCGCGGATCGCGTCGAGGTGATCACGCGCGCGGCGGGGGTGGGCGCGGATGGCTCCACCAAGGCCTTCCGTTGGTCCTCCGACGGCAAGGACAAGTTCGTCGTCGAGCCCGCCGAGCGTGCGTCGCGCGGCACGACCCTCGAGCTGCATCTCAAGGACGATCAGAAGAACCTGCTGGATCCCTGGGCGCTTCGCGATCTCGTTCGCCGCTACTCCGATTACATCGCGTATCCCATCGAGCTCGAGACGACCGAAGTCGACGACAAGGATGCGAGCAAGTCGGAGACGAAGCGCGAACGCATCAACAAGGGCGCCGCGCTCTGGCAGCGACCGAAGAGCGAGATCACCGACGAGCAGTACGACGAGCTCTATCACCACCTCACGCACGACTTCGACGGCCCGCTCGCGCACACCCACTTCCGCGTCGAGGGCAACGTCGAGTTCGTCGGCTTGCTCTGGATCCCGAAGCAAGCGCCGTTCGATCTCGATGATCCGCGCAAGCAGCGCGGCGTTCGGCTCTTCGTGAAGCGCGTCCTCGTCATGGACGATTGCGACGCGGTCCTCCCGCAGTGGCTTCGCTTCGCGCGCGGCCTCGTCGACTCCGACGATCTCCCGCTGAACGTCTCACGTGAGCTGCTCCAAGAGTCGTCCACGCTGCGCACCATCAAGAAGGCGGTCACGCGGCGCGTCGTCGATCTGCTCGACGAGATCGCGAAGGAGAAGCCCGAGGACTACGCGTCGTTCTGGTCCACCTTCGGTCGCATCCTCAAGGAGGGCCTCGTCGTCGACGGCGAATGGAAAGAGCGCCTCGCCAAGCTGACCCGTTGGGCGAGCACGTGGTCGACGGTGCCCGACGAGCTCGTCTCGCTCGAGCAGTACGTCGAGCGCATGAAGGAAGGCCAGGAGGCGATCTACTACGTCACCGGCGAGTCGCGTGAGCTGCTCCTCGGCTCGCCGTACCTCGAGGCACTGAAGGTGCGCGGCTACGAAGTACTGCTCATGACCGACGCCGTCGACACGTGGGCGGCCGAGGCCATCGCGACGTTCGGCGGCAAGAAGCTCGTCAACGCCATGCGCGCCGACGTGAAGCTGCCGTCCACCGACGACGACACGAAGAAAGCGGAAGAAGCGTCGAAGGGCTTCGAAGCGCTGATCTCCGTCGCGAAGAAGACGCTCACCGGCAAGGTCCAGGACGTCCGCACGTCCACGCGCCTGGTCGATTCGCCCGCCGTGCTCACGCTCGCCCAAGGCGCGATGCCCGCGCATCTCGAGAAGGTGATCCGGCAATCGGGCAAGGAGGTGCCGCGCGGCAAGCGCGATTTCGAGCTGAACCCCGCGCATCCTGCGGTGAAGCGCCTCGCCGCGATCGCGGCCGAGAACCCCAGCGATCCTCGTCTCGACGACTTCATCTACGTGCTCTACGAGCAGTCGCTCGTGGCCGAGGGCAGCCCACTCGAGGACCCGAACGGTTTCGCGAAACGGCTGACGTCACTGCTCACGCAGGCGGTGGGCTCGTGACGCGCACCGCGTCCGTGCTCGCACTGGTCCTCGGAGCAGGTGCGTGCATCGCGGCATGCTCCTCCAACACGACGAACGTCACGGCGGCCGATGCGTCGGTCGATCGTCCCGACTCGGGCTCGTGCGTGCAAGCCTGCTGTGTCCTGCCGCAGCCCAACACCGCGTGCAACGTCGACGCCGGCACCACGTGCGTCTACAGCGTGACGTGCAGCGAAGGCCTCGTCGTGTCGCGCAGCACGGCATGCCGAGACGGGACGTGGCGCACGGTCTCCGACTGTCCGCCCGTCGGCGGTGTCGACGATCTCGGATGTCCTTCCGCGCAGCCGACCAACGGATCGCCGTGCGCGCTCGACGGCGGATCGAGCGGCCCGTGTCGGTACTCGCAGAGCTGCGGCAAGCAGCTCTGCGACGGCGGCCATTGCGTGCCGGTGATCGAGAGCGCGCAGGCGCAATGCATCAGCGGCATGTGGCAGACAACCCCTCTCGGTCCCTGTTGAGTCTCCGTGGGGCTTCAGCGCGAGAATGGCATCGTCGTTGCTCGAATGGATCGCTTCCCCGCTGTAGGAGGATCCACCATGCTTGATGCCGCGTCTCTGTCTCGTCGCGTGAGCCTCGCTCCTCACGATGCGTGCATGTCGTCTGCGCGGCGCGCGACGGGCCTCACGCCCATCCCGCAGAGCCGGATCGATCGCGTGCGCGGTGCCGGATCGGCGTTCCTCCGCGGCACCACGGTGGGCTGGGGCCGGCGCGAGCTGGCCGACTGGCTCGTGTGTCAGTACGCACCGTGCGCGGCAACTCCCCTCTATCCGGAGACCGCCGACTCGGCTCCTGCGTCCGAGAGGACCCTCGACGAGGGCATCCTCGAGCGTGTCATCCTCGACGCCCGCGGACGGGCGCTGCGGCTCCTCGCCGATCTCGTCGTGCCTTGGCAAGCGAGCCCCATCGCGCGCCTCGCCGTCGCGTGCGGTAACGTCGTCGCGCAGCGCGACGAACGCGGTGGCATCGCGTACTCCCCGGTAGGGCTCGCGCGCATGCGACTCGCAGAGCGCGTCGCATCGCTCTTCATCGCCGACTACCTCAATCACCCCATGGACTATCGATGGGTGCTGACGTGCCGCGAGTGCGGTGAGCTCGCGTTCGCCGCCGAGCTGGAGCACGCGCCTTGGTGCGAAGCGCCCGCCGACGCGTGGACGGCCTTCACGGCGGCCGAAGCCATCGCGGCCGCCGCGCAGGCTTGACCGAGCGTGACCGAACGGCTGCGGGTCGGTCGGTGGAAATTCAGCGGCAGCCCTTCCACCTTGGTCGCGGCCGTGAACCCGAACGAACCGTCGACGTCGGCGCCGTGAAGGACGACCCGGCTCTCACCTCCGGAGTCGCGCCCTGATGTCGACGTAGGCCGCGTCGACGAGCCGGTCGAGAGCTGCGGAGTCGACCTCGAAACCCGGCCGCAGCTTCACGTGGCGCCCGCGCTTGCCGGTTCCCTCCAACAAGCGAGCCGGGTCCGCCAGCAACGCACCAAAGAAGAAGCCGACGTTGACGTGATTCTTGAAGGCGTTGACATAGCCGAACGCCGCCGCAGATCATCGCGTTGTGCGCGCAGCCAGGTATCGATCGCGGGGTCGTGCTTCACCGCCGATGGGAAGCGCATGATGTCGCGCCGCTCGAGCTCGATGAGCCGGGCAGCGAGCGGCGCTCCGCGCATTACCCGCGAAGGACCGATTTTCGCATGTACTGAAACACCGAGCGGGGAATGCGAAGGAGGCGGGCTGCGCCGCTCACGCTACCCTTGCTCCGGGCCAGGGCCTCCTCGGCCATCGTCTTGCGAACGCGCGCTTCGAGCTCTCCGAGCGGTACATGACCGACCGACCCGCGAAGCAGCGGCTCGAGATCCGGACCTTCGCTCATGACGCGCTTCCAGACAGATTGCAGCTCCTCGAGATTGAGCGGCTTCGCGATGAATGCGCGCACGCCGGCCTGCGCAAGGCGAAAGGTCTGCTCCGGATCGGCGGCGCCGCTGATCGCGATCACGCGCGGAAGCGGAGAGAGGGCGCGAATCATTGCGAGGAGCTCCACGCTCGTGCCGTCGGGGAGGCAGATGTCCATCACGATGCATTCTGGAACCGTGGTGGTCAGGAAGGCGCGAGCGGCGGCAAGATCGTGCGCGAGGTAGGCCGATTCGTATTGAGGGAGCGCCGCGCGAATGTCTTCGGCTAGCGCTACGGAGTCTTCGATGATGAGGAGCATCGTCACGCGCTCGCTATACCGAAGTTGGTCGGTGCGTCGATCGCCTGAAACCAGCACGTCACGGACGCGCCCCCCGTCGCGGCATTGGAGAGCATCATCTGTCCGCCGCTCGCTTCGACGATGTTCCGCGCGAAGAGGAGACCAAGGCCCGTTCCGCCGTCTTTGGTCGTCAAGGTGGTATGAAGTTCGGCGGTCGCGTCCGTCATCGCGCGATCGACGAACCCGGGACCATCGTCCTCGACCTGGAACCGGATGCGCGAGCCATCGCGCTCGCACACGACCCGAACGCTCGAAGCGTACCGGGCGCCGTCCCCCTCGCAGGCGTTGACGATGATGTTGAGCGCGCACCGAGCGAAGGCGTCTGCTCCTCCGACCACGACGGCATGGGATGAGGGGATCGCAGCGAAATCGATCTTGGTCTCGTGGAAGCGATGGCGTGCGGCATCGACGGCATGCACCAATACGGAAGTGACATCGACCTGACCTGCCCCATCCAGAAGCGCCAGCTCGGACAGGCTTTGCGTCTTCACCGTCTCTACGAACTCCGAAAATTCAGACATCGAGCGGATCAGCTTCGTCGCGCGTTCCGATGGGTATTCCGCCGCCAACATCTCCGCATTGAGCCGCGCCGACGAGAGGACCGTTCTCAGATCGTGGTGCTGGCGCAAGATGATGCCGACATGGTTCTTCGCACGCAGCGCACGCGTCGCCTCGGCGTAGACACGCTCGGCGATTCGCCGTGCCCCGACGGCTCCCCAGCACGCGAAGAAGGCGGCGCACGCGACAGCGATCATGCAATGCAGAGCGGCCCGGAGATTCGAGAGGCCGTTCAACGTGTAGTCGAGCCTGATGAGCAGCGCGCCCGACGCGAAGTGGATGGCGCTCGCCGCAACGGAAATGCGCGGCGAGAGGCGAAAGGCGTTCGCGGCGAGGACCACGCAAAGCTCGGCGATCGCGGGCCCGTAGGTGAAGCCGGCATGCAGGGCCGGGGGGACGAGGACGTTCGTCGCAAGCAGGACGAAGAGGGTGGCAATCGCATCGGAGATCGCCCACGCCGCAAGATGCGAAGACCGAAGGAGACCTCGCCGCGCAGCACGGATGGTCAGCGCCGAGGCCGCGCACAGAATCATCAAGAGGGGGACGATGACGAAGAGCCGCGCGCGTCCTGCCGCCCCGGATGTCCGCGCGCCGCCCAACAGCATCAACACGGACGAACCACAGAGGAGAAGGCGCCCGAAGCTGACGATCTTCTCCCCTTCGTTCGCGAAGGCCATGAGGATGCGCTCGTTCCGGTTTCCACCGGATTCGCTCGCAACAGGCCCCATTCCGGGGCCAAGCTATCATTCTTTCAGTCGGGCAAGGACCTGCTCGAGACACGCCCGACCGACGCGCATCTCGGCTTGCGCCTCCGGCCCGTTCGTCGACGCGGCGACCTTCCCCATCGCCTTCGTGAAGCGATGGTTCGCATCGTCGACGCAGCTCTGGGTCTCGCAGGCGCACATGCGTTCACGGAAGGCGGACGCATTCTCAGTGGCAGTGATCTGACCTGGGGCGAGTGGCTTGGGCACCGGGGAGTCCACCGCGACGGGTGAGCTCTGGACCACTTGGGCGCGGGTCAACTGGACGCTGGGGATCCCGACATTGGATAGTTCGATGGCGGGCGGTGCGTTCGTCTTCGCCTCGCGGCGATCGCGGAACATCCAGAGCGCCCCCGCGCACCCCAGGAGAACGAGACCGACGGTCACCTTCTTGTTCACTAGTAAGCCTTCAGGTCCGGAACGCAATCGGCAGTGGAGCCGCTCCACGCGACCAGGTGCGCGCGCGCCGAGCTCGCCCAGAACGTTCGCTGCGCTTGCTCCGCGTGCGGCATATCCTGCGTGAGGCATGTCCTCTCGAGGATGCCCGCCTGGTGGTTCGTAAACGTGTCGATGGTGCGGAACGCGGCTGAATCGTAATCCTCACGGCTCGTGTGGCACGTTCGGCAGTACGGAGCCACGACCTGCGTGTAGAGCTGCTGGCTCGCCCAGCTGTCCGTGTACCCCGTCACAACGGCGTTATCCGTGACGACCGTTCCTCCCGCAGGGCCGGATGCACTCCCATACATCGCCTGGAGCGCTTCGCGAGTCGCCGCGGTGGAGCCGGCATTGTAAACGAACGTGTTGAGTTGCTTGAACTTCGGTTCTTGCTCGGACCTCGAAAACCCCTTGGCTGGGGAATAGACGAACGACTGGGGATCGAAGAGCAAGAAGTGCGCGTTCACCGTCTTGAGGTTATCCCGATCGTAGTACCCGCTGCCGCCGTGGCAGGCCATGCAGTTCGTGGGAACCGCGACGCTACTTCCGTTTTGCTTGTTGGCCGCGTGGTTGTCGAGCGCGGCAAAGGGCTGCGGCTTCCCAGCCGCGTCGTAGACGACGAACTTGATCGGATTGTCTCCGGCAACGGCCGAGTCGTAGACCATGGCCACGGTCGCGATCGGGTTCTTGTTGCCAATTGCTTGCGCCAACGCATCCTGCTTCTGCGCGTCCGTGCCGCCGAAGATCGGCACGTTCACGTCGTCGCTCTTTCGGTCGGCGTAGTTCGTGACGTAGCAGGCGATCTGGGATTTCCCGTTGGTGCGGCAGGTCATGTTCCTGCCCAGACCGAGATCGCCATTGTTGTAGTAGACCGCGTTGGTCTCCTGCCCCCCAGCCGTGGCAAACCCAAACGTACTCTTGAATCCCTTGAGGGTTCCAATCGGGCCGCTCGGTCCGGCGCCGATGTGGTCGTAGTATTTGAGGGTGTTGGCCTGGTCGAGGACGGGGTCGGCCGCGCTGGAGTCAGCGAGCCATCGCCCCCCAGGGGGAGCGAGGTTTTCGGCGGGAGTTGGAGCCGCCGACACGAGGACCGCGAAGTCGTTATAGCTACCGCACTTGGTTGCAAATTCACTGTACGTGTTTACGGGGAGCGTGCACTGGAGCCAGTCGTTATCGAAGATGCGGAAGACGTGCGTGCCGTCGGCGGCCGTCGCTCGAATCCGCCCGAGCCCTCCTTGCGGAAAGCGCGTGCTATCCCCCTGGGTGGGCGTCAGCACCGGCGTGGACCAAGCGTAGAGCGGGTTATCGGCGTTGGGCGGCGTGTCCCCGGCGAAGAAATACTTCTTCGTCGAGCCCGCGGTCGCGGACTTGTACGTCTTCCAGTTGTTCGGGTCGCTCGGGTCGGCCGTCGTCGGCGAGAGCATCTGGAGCAGCACGGTGCCGCCCGACTGGGTCGTGTATCCATTCTGGTCGGAGGAGAAGTTCACGATGTCGGGCCGACTGTCCGTCGTGCCGTTGTTGGGCTTCATCATGCAGCCCGGTACGGCGACGCCGACACCGATGGCGATGACGAGAAGATGCGTCTTGCGGAAGTTGGCTCTCATGGCCACGACGCTAGGTGATGAAGACTCGCCCTCGTAACTGCCAATGATCTGGCACCGAGCGAAACCTCGCGAAATGCAGCACAGACAAGATGTTTCCGCGACCGATTCGGGCGCCTCCGACGAGGCAATTCTCATATGAAAGTCGGGGGACGAGGCGCTTCGTCAAAGCCGAGCGGGAGCTCGAAAAGGAAGTCGTAGCCGGGTTGGTCGACGACTACGACTTCGTCTCCCGTCCGCAAAGCAAGCGCGACATCGGGCGTTTCGAATCACGAAGTGATCCGTTGGACGGAGAGACGCGTCAGCCCAGCTTCGCCTTCACCAGCTCCGCGATGACCTTGGGATTGCCCTGGCCTTTCGTCTGCTTCATCACGAGGCCGACGATGGCGCCGAACACGTTCAGGTTGCCGCCCTTGTAGCGACCGACGACGTCGGCGTTCGCAGCGAGGACCTCGTCGACCACCGGACCGAGCGTGTCCGCGCTCGCGATCTGCTTCATGCCCTTCGCGGTCGCGATGGCGCGCGGCCGATGTCCGGTCGCGACCATCTCTGCGAGGACGTCCTTCGCCTGCTTGGTGGAGATGGTGCCCTCTTCACCGAGCAGCACGAGCTCCACGACCGCGTCGCCGAGGAACGGGACCTCGTCGAGCTTCTTCGTGCGCATCTCGCCGAGGAGATCGTTGACGAGCACCGAAGCCACGGCCTTCACGTGCTTCTTTCCTTCGGGAGCTGCGAGCGCGGCGTCGAAGAGGAGATGCAGCGCCGGCTCCTGCGCGATGCTCCGCGCTTCGTCGGCCGTGAGACCGTGCGTGTCGACGAGCGCCTGCGCTTCGGGCGTCAGCGGCGCCGCCGCCGACGGCGCCTTCCTCTCGGTCGACGTCGCCGGCTTCTTGCTGTCCGGAGCAGCGCGCTTCGCGGCCGGCACCGCCGGGGACGTGACGGCGGTGCTCGACGCCTTCGCGGCCGTCTGCTTCGCCCAGCTGTCCTTGAGGGGCACCGTGCGATTGAAGACCGGCGCGCCCGGCTTCGAATCGGGATCGGCATAGAAGAAGCCCACGCGCTCGAACTGGAAGCGATCGCCGGCCTTCGCCTGAACGAGGCTCGGCTCTGCCTTCGCATGCACCACGGTGAGCGAAGCCGGGTTCAGCTCCTCGAGCCAGTCGCGGCTCTCGTCTGCGCCCGGATTCTCGGTGGTGAACAAGCGATCGTAGATGCGGACCTCGACGTCCTTGGCCTGCGCGGCGCTCAGCCAGTGGATCGTGCCGTCGATGCGCTTGCCGTCGGCGGCGACGCCGCCACGCGTGGCCGGATCGTGCGTGCAGAATACACGCTTTATCTGCCCATTTTCCTGCTCTACCCGTGTGCACGTCACGATGTAGCCGTGGCGCAGGCGCACCTGCTTGCCGGGCGCGAGGCGCTTCCATCCGGCGGGCGGGAACTCGGCGAAGTCGTCGGCCTCGATGAGGAGGTTCCGCGAGAACGGCAGCTTGCGACCGCCGCGGAGCGCCGGTGCGATGTCGCTGCGTGCCTCCGAGCCCGTCGGCCAGTAGGGGGCCTCGAGCTCCTCGACCTCGTTCTCGGGGAACGACTCGATGACGAGCTCGAGCGGCTTCAAGATGGTCATCACGCGCGGCGAGCGACCGTCGAGGTCATCGCGCGCGCACGACTCGAGCAGCGCGACGTCGACGGTGGAGAGGTTCTTCGCGACGCCGACCTTGCCGATGAAGTCGCGGATCGACTCCGGCGTGTACCCGCGGCGGCGGAAGCCCGCGATGGTGGGCATGCGCGGATCGTCCCAGTCGCTCACGAGCTTCTGCTCGACGAGCTGCAGGAGCTTCCGCTTGCTCAGCACCGTGTACGTGAGGTTCAGGCGCGCGAACTCGGTCTGCTCGGGGACGTGCGGGACCTCGGTGGCCTCGATGACCCAGTCGTAGAGCTCACGCGCGCTCTCGAACTCCATGGTGCACAGCGAGTGCGTGACGCCCTCGAACGAGTCCTCGAGGCAGTGCGCGTAGTCGTAGAGCGGGTAGAGGCACCACTTGTCTTCGGTGCGGTAGTGGTGCGCGTGCTTGATGCGCATGAGCGGCGGGTCGCGCATCTTCATGTTGGGCGAGGACATGTCGATCTTGGCGCGGAGCACCTTCTCGCCGTCCTTGAACTCGCCGTTCTTCATGCGCCGGAAGAGATCGAGGTTCTCGTCGGCGCTGCGCGTCCGATACGGGCTGTTCTTGCCGGCCTCGGTGATGGTGCCGCGATAGCTGGCGCCGAACTCCTCGTCGGGGAGGTCGTCGACGTAGGCGCGCCCCAGCCGGATGAGGTGCTCGGCGAGGTCGTAGAAGCGCTGGAAGTAGTCGGACGCGTAGTAGAGGTGCTCGCCCCAGTCGAAGCCGAGCCACTTCACGTCGCGCTTGATGGCCTCGACGTACGACACGTCCTCGGTCGTCGGGTTCGTGTCGTCCATGCGGAGGTGGCAGCGGCCGCCGAACTCCTTGGCGACGCCGAAGTCGACGCAGATGGCCTTCGCGTGACCGATGTGGAGGTGACCGTTGGGCTCGGGCGGGAAACGCGTGACGACATTTCCGCCGTGTTTTCCCGCGGCGACGTCGGCGCGGATCATGTCGCGGATGAAGTCGGAAGGCTCGGACATGGGAGCCTGAACATAGGACAAACGCGGGATTTTCGCGAGGGTCCGAGCTCGAGTGACCGGAGCGCCACGTTCTTACGCAACTGACGGCCGCCCTGGTCGATGGGGGCCGAGATGAACACCCGCTTCAGCGTTCCGTTCGCCATCTGCTTCGGGCGCTCCTGCTTCTGGCGCCGGCTCGAGCGGCGGCTCGGGACGTCGCAGCAGAGGGCCGCACTACGGGTGATCGCGGTGGCGCTCGTGGCGGTCTTCGCGCTCGTCGCGTGCGAGCCGAACAGCTCGCCGTCTTCGGGAGCAGCGCCGGCGATCGCCACGGCACCGGCGCCCACGACCTCGGCGCCGACGATGATGCCGGCGATGATGCCGCCCGGTGACGGCGGCACGACGATGCCGCTCGACGGCAAGAGCTGGGGTCCGGCCGTCGAGATCAGCAACAGCACGGTGAGCGGGCTGCGCGGCTCTCCGCAGGTCGGCATCGACGGCAGCGGAAGCGCAGTCGCGGTGTGGCTCGAGGAGCTCGCCAACAACACGCGCAACGCCGTCTGGGCAAGTCGCTACACGGCGGGCGGCGCGTGGAGCAACCCGCAGACGATCGACAACGCCGTCGGCAACGCGAGCGCTCCGCAGCTCGCGATGACGCCGAGCGGCACGGCGGTCGCCGTTTTCGTGCAGAGCGACTCCAACCAGGGCGGGCAGACCGCGCTCGTGACGAATCGGTTCATCAGTGCGTGGGGTACGACGACGGCGATCTCCACGATGGGACAGAATCCCGAGCGGCAAGCGTTGGCGGTGGGCGCGGACGGTGCCGCGACGGTGGCGTTCCAGGCTCCTGACGCGATGTTCCCGCGCGCGTGGGGAGCGCGCTCGTCGGCCGCCGGTGTCTGGGACACGGAGACGGCGATGGGAAGCAACGCGCAGCCCGGATGGACGCCTGCGGTCACCGTCGCCGCGAACGGCGACGCCGTGATGACGTGGACGGAGACGGGAGGCGGTCCGTCGCAGACCTCGCTGTGGGCGAGCCGCCATCACGGCGGCGTGTGGGAGGCGCCGGCGCTGCTCTCGACCGACAGCGGACAGGTGCTGGACTCAATCGTGGTCGGCTCGGACGCCGACGGCAATGCGCTCGCGATCTGGTCGCAGCGTCTCGCCGGTCTCTACACGCTGCGCAGCGCACGGATGGCCGCGGCCACCGGCGCGTGGAGCGCAGCCGTGACGGTGAACGACGGCAAGCGCGAAGTGACCTCGCCGCACCTCGGCGTCGACGCCGCGGGAGATGCCGTGGCGGTGTGGTTCGAGACCGACTACGGCGTCATGGCGAATCGGTTCCTTGCCTCGACGGCGACGTGGGGTACGCCCGTCCTCGTTC
>JAXDMI010000058.1:0-5094 GCA_034666145.1 Myxococcales bacterium
GCCGGAGCGTGCTCCTCCACGACGACGACGACGACGGACGGCCCCGACGGCGGCGGCACGTCGGGCGAGGCCAGCACCAACAAGGACACCGGCGCCGGCAAGGACTCCTCGACGATCACGCCCGACACCGACTCGAGCACGACGCCCACCGGCGATGAGGCGTGCGCCGCCGAGGCCACGAAGGCCGCGTGCGGGCAGTGCTGCGTCACGAACCACCAGACCGGCGCGAAGGTCATCCAGGACTCCGTGCTCGGCTGCGCATGCAAGGGCACCGGCGCCGATGGCGGCGCGCCGGTGTGCGCGACGGAGTGCGCGGCCACGGCCTGCGCAGCGACGCCCGCGCAGCCCGACACCGCGTGCAACAACTGTCTTTCGATGTCGATCGCCCAGGGCGGCGCCTGTCAGCAGGCGGCGAGCGACGCGTGCACGGCAAGCACGGATTGTGTCGCCGAGCAGAAGTGCATCCAGCCCTGCACGACGAAGAACTGAACTACTTCAGCTTCAGCGCTGCCATCACCTTCGTCGAAGCCGCGAGGACCTCGGTCAGCGCGGCTTCGTCGCGTGTGCGCTCGAAGTCATCCCACGCGCCGCTGACCGCGTCCTGATCGTCGCCGTACCCCGAGAGCAGCGCCATCAGCTTGGCGTCGTCGAGCGCGCCCTTGGTGGTCTCGAGGAACCAGACGTTGAAGTCGCCGTCGGCGACGAGCCAATCGCGAACGGTCTTCTGGAGGTCCGCGCTCGCCTTCACGTCAGGCAGCGCGGCGCGGATTTTGTCGCCGACGGACGTGGTTTTCACGGCCCAAAGGTACCGCGATCGCGCGCGCGTCGATATCCCGGCGCCGCGCTCACATCCGAGCGGCCTGGACGATGCGTTTTCGCGCATTTTCATCGGGAATCCGGCCTTGTCCCGCCCGCAGGTTGTCCTCGAGATGCTCCGGGTTCGACGTCGCGGGTATCGGACAGGTGACCGCGGGATGACCGAGGATGAACTTGAGCAGGAGCTGCGACCAGCTGGTGCAATCGAGCTCCGTCTCCGCCCACGGTGGCAGTGGCTCGTCACGCAGCCGCCGGAGCAGAGCGCCCTCGTCGAAGGGACGCATTACGAGGACCGCGGTCCCCGTGTCCTTGGCGGCGGGCAGGAGGCGCTTCTCGGCCTCGCGATCGGCGACGTTGTACGGGAGCTGCACGAAGTCGACCGCCTCGGTGCGGAGGATCTTCTCCATCTCCGGGAATGCCCCGTGGATGTGATGGGTAATCCCGATATACCGAATACGCCCTTTTGATTTCCAATCCCGGAGTACCGGCAAATGAGCTTGCCAGTCGAGGAGATTGTGAATCTGCATGAGGTCCATCACCTCGGTGCCCATGCGCTGGAACGAGCGGTTCATCTCCTCGATGCCCTGCGCGCGGCCTCGGGTCCACACCTTGGTAGCCAGGAACGGACGCTTCGCCTCGCCGACGTCCCCCAGCTGCCCGAGCAGGTCGCCGGTCGCTTGTTCGGCGTTCCCGTACATCGGCGACGAGTCGATGACGCGTGCGCCGCCATCGAGGAAGCGCCGGAGCACCTCGACGAGAGGCGCGCGCGCCGCCGGCGAAGGTCCGACGTCGAAGGTCTGCCAGGTGCCGAGGCCGATGACGGGCAGCTGCTCGCCGGTGCGGGGAATGGGGCGGGTGAGCATCGCGACACCTATTCTGACGCCTCGCGAAAATATTTTTGAAGGTTTCTCGCGCCCGGCTCTCCAACCTCACGACAGGCTCGACATGGAACGCTGCGACGAATTCGAGGTGAGCATCGAGATGAGACTGCACGGCGCACTGGAGGCGCCGCAGACGTCCCAGCTCGCCGACCATCTCGCCACGTGCGCCTCGTGCCGCGCCTTCGAGGACCTGGCGAAAGGAAGCGAGAACGCGATGAACCAGCAGACGAACCTCCATCTGGAGACCCTCGATTGGGACGCCCTGTGGAAGCGCACGAGGACCTTCTTCGAGATCACGTCACGACAGCACGTCGTCTCGAGCGCGGTGGTCATCCTGGCCCTCGCGCCCATGATGATGCTCATGGAGGACGACGTGGTCGCCAGCGTCGCGCTGCTCGGAACGTCGTGGGTCGCTGCCATCGCGTGGCGCATGTGGAGCGTGCGGCAGCGCCTCGCCGCGGTGGCGAAGTACGAAGGCGACACCGGCGAGCTCCTCTTCTTCTATCGACGCGAGCTCGAGGATCGCCTGCATTCCGGGCGCTTCGTCCTGCTGCTCGTGCCGCTCTGGGCGGCGCTGGTCGCCTTCCGCATCACGCATCCGTTCACCACCACGTCGCAATGGATCGGCTTCGCGGGGCTGGGCGTCGTGATCCTCTCGGCGGTGGCCTACGTCTGGCTGGTCCGTCGCCCGCGCGTCGCTCGTGAGCTCCAGCAGCTCAAGGCCGATCTCCAGAACCGATAGTCCTGCGTGCCTCCGTTCGATCCCCAGACCGAGCTCGCGCTCTGCGAGAAGGCGCGAACCGGCTCGCGAGCGGAGCGGGAGGAGGCGTTCGAACCGATCTTCCGCGAGCTGCGCGCTCAGGTCTTCGCGCTCTGCCTCCACCTGACCGGCGGGCGCACGGAGGCGGAGGACGCGGTGCAGGAATGCTTTCTCTCCGTGTACCAGGCCATGGGATCGTTCCGCGGCGAGGCGCGGCTCGCCACGTGGGTCTATCGCATCGCGGTGCGTTCGGCGCTGTCCGTGAAGGCCCGACGGCGCGCGAACCATGCCTCGCTCGACGAGGCGGCGACCACGCCGTCGCCCGGCGAGGATCCCGAGGCGCAGGCAGCGAACCGCGAAGAGGTACGCCGCTTCCTCGATGCGCTGGAGCGGCTGCCGGAGGAGCATCGTGTCGTGCTCTCTTTGTTCGCCGTGGAAGGCCTCGACCACGCGCAGATCGCCGAGATCGTCGGCGTGCCGCCAGGCACGGTGTGGTCTCGCTTGCACAATGCACGCAAACTGCTCGGCGCCATGATGGCGCGCACGGAGTGAGCGCACGCGCAGCGCTCGCTTCACTACGCACTCTCCGCTTAGACTGCCGGCGATGAAGCGCTGCATCTGGGCGGAGAGCGACCCGCTACTCCGCGTGTATCACGACGAGGAGTGGGGTGTGCCCGAGCGCGACAGCCGAGCGCTCTGGGAGAAGCTCGTCCTCGACGGCTTCCAGGCCGGTCTCTCGTGGCTCATCATCCTTCGCAAGCGGGAGGCCTTCCGGAAGGCGTTTCGCGGCTTCGATCCCGAGGTGGTGGCGAAGCTGGGCAAGCGCGACGTCGATCGCCTCATGCTCGACGCCGGCATCGTCCGCGCACGCGCGAAGATCGAGGCCACCATCGGCAACGCGCGCGCCTATCTCGCGATGCAGAAAGCGGGAGAGGACTTCTCGACGTTCGCGTGGACCATGGCAGGCGGCAAGCCCCTCCAGCTGTCGGGCGCCGTGCCGACGAAGACCGCCGCCTCGGAAGAGATGTCGAAGGCGCTCAAGAAGCGCGGCTTCAAGTTCGTCGGGCCGGTGATCGTCTACGCGTGGATGCAGGCAACGGGGCTCGTGAACGATCACACCGTCGGGTGCTCACGTCGCGAGACGATCAAGAAGCTCGGCCGCGCACGCTGATCACTCACTCGTCGTGGAGCAGTGGATGCTCGCCGAGGACCGTCACGCCGCGCTGCGTGATGCGGTAGACGACGTTGGAGGCGCCGGCCTCGCGCTCGTCTTCCTCGCCGTCGGGAGCTTCGCCGTACTCGCCCATGGCCTCCACGAGCTCGAGCTCACAGAGGCGCTTCATCGCGTCGTACTCGTCGGCGGCGAGCTCGGCGCCATGGAGGCCGCCGTGATCCTCGTCGGACACGCGCACCTCCCGGAGAAGCGCGATCTCGTGGGGGCCGAGCACGGGAAGAGCCATCAGCCGAGCCCTCCTTCGTGGAGCGGCGCGATACGCGCGACGGCGATGCGCGCGGTGCCGGACGAACCGGCGGGCGCGACCTCGAACGGCGCGCGCGCGACGAGCGTGTCACCTTCGTCGGCGCTCGCGAGCCCCCCTTCGATGACGTGCAATATGCATACAGATCCCGGCTCGCACGCGTAGGAGCGCGGCGCCTCGAGCCGCTCCACCACCAGCGCCGACGTCGCGCGGTGGCGATCCACCATCAGATTGAAATCCCGCACCGCGCCGTCCAGCAGAACCCCGGTGACGTCCCAGTCGCCGGAGAACGTGCGCGGCTCGAACGCCTCGAGGTCGATCCGGCCGTGCGCACCAGCGTCGAGCGTCATGCCGGCGCCCGCGAGGAGCATGATGTGCCGGTCGTAGCCGGGGAATCGCGAGAACGGCCCGTCCGTCGCGACGTTCGCGATGCTCACGCGATAGAGGAAGCGCTCGGCCGAGCGCTCACCGGACAGCGACGCGCCTTCGGGGGCGACCAGGATCTCGGTCGTCGTCCCGCCCCCGTTGCGCCAGGGCATGGAGCGATAGTCGGCGGGAGTCAGTCGACGCACGGAGTCCTCATGGTCCAGGTGCACGCGCAGCGGGCGCGCTGCGCGTATGCGGAGGGTACGTGAACGTTGCGCCACAGCCAGGCACCATTCATCGCGGATGGCCGACGATCCTCGCGAGCACGAAACGTGCTTCGGCGCGCGCACGATGCGGGGTCGAGCGGGCGCGGCGCAATGGCGAACGCCAGCGTGGACCGCAGTGGCCGCGGTGGTCCACGCCGTCGCGCTCGCTGCGTTGATGCTGGCGCCCGTTCGACGAGCGCGCGATGCGGCGGCCCCGTCGCCGCCCACCGAGGCCACCGAGATCACCATCGCGCTCGAGAACGAGCCGCCCGGGGAGCGCGACCGCGCGGGCGAGCGGCGCGACGAGGAAGCGCGAGCCGCGACGGCGAGCGCAGCCGGCGCGATCGCGGAGCCTCGCTCGATGACACGAAGCGCGACCGCTACGCCGGCGACGGCAGCGAGCGGCGAGGCGGCGACTGCACCGGTCGGAAGCGAGGGTCGTGCGACCGGCGCGAGCGCCGAGACGGGCGGCCCGCCGACCGCATCGAGCGGCGGGACCGGCGGCGTGGAGGCGATCCCGTTCTCGG
>JAXDMI010000059.1:0-9598 GCA_034666145.1 Myxococcales bacterium
ACCTTCGAGAGCCAGACGCTCTGGAAGCGCGTCGTCATCGTCCTCGCCGGTCCGGCGATGAACCTCGTCTTCCCGATGGCGCTCTACACGTCCGTCTATCTCGAGGACCGCGACTTCCTCCCGCCCACCGTCGGCGTGGTGTTTCCCGGCAAGCCCGCCGACGGGAAGCTCTTTCCCGGCGACACCATCACCGCCGTCGACGGTGAGAACGTCACGAGCTTCCCCGACGTGCAGAAGGCTTTCGCCAAACGCGCCGGCGCGCAAATGCGCGTGCAGGTCGAGCGCGACGGCAAGCCCGTCGAGGTCACCGTCACGCCCTCCGACGAGACGGAGGTGGTCGAGCCGAGCGAGCTCGAGCTGTTCGAGCACGTCGGACGCATCGGCATCGCGCCGACGTTCGCGGCGCCCGTCATCGGCGTCTCGCGCACCGACTCGCCGGCGTTCCGCGCCGGGCTCCGCACCTTCGATCGCATCACCGCCGTCAACGGTCGCAAGGTCGAGACGTTCGTCGATCTCACACGCGTGCTCTCGCAGAACCGCGGCGACAACGTGGTGCTCACGTACGTGCGTCCCGTGTCCGTGCCGCGCTCGCTCGGCGGGCTGTGTGACATCGCGGTCCTCGAGACCGGCATCGCTTCGCTCTCGCCACGCCCGCGCACCGAAGGCGCGCTGGTCCGCGACAACGATCCCGACTGGCGCACGAAGGACATGCTCGAGCGCAGCGGGATCGAGAGCGCCGAGATGTACGTCGCGTTCGTTCCAGAAGGTTCGAGCGAATGGCGCGCGGGCCTGCGCGCCGGTGATCGGATCACGCAGCTCGACGGCGTGGCGCAGCGCATGTGGAAGGTCGATCGCCGCGGCGGTCACGCGCTCGACGACACGACGATGGTCGGGCAGCTGCTCCGCGATCCCAACCGCGTCCACGAGCTCGTGTGGACGCGCGACGGCGATCGCATGAGCGGCACGTTCCAGGTCCGCAAGGAGCGCTGGAACGACGAGCTCGGACAGCACTACGAGCGCTACGTCTTCCGCACCACGCACTGGCTACCGCGCGCGCCGAGCAAGTCGGTGCCGAACCCCCATCCCTTCATCTACGCCATCAAGCGTGGTGCGCTCGAGACGACCAACGCGATCAAGTTCATCGTCGTCGGCTTCGTCCGCATCATCCAGGGACGTGTGAGCATCGCCGCGGTGAGCGGCCCCATCACGCTCTACGACGTCGCGGGCGACGCCGGCGCGAAGGGCACGACGTACTTCGTGTGGGCCATGGCGGTCACGAGCGTGAACCTCGGCCTCATCAACTTGCTCCCGATCCCGGTCCTCGACGGCGGGCACCTCCTCCTCTTTCTCGTCGAATGGGTGCGGCGGAAACCGGTGAGCCTCCGGGCGCGCGAGCTCTCGAGCCTCGTCGGAATGAGCGTGCTCGTGGTGCTGATGCTGGTCGCTTTCAAGAACGACGTGACCCGGAAATGGGACGTCATCGTCTTGCAAGTACGCGATCTCACTCGCTGATCGGGGCCCGCTCCGCGGCGCATGAGGCGCCCTCGTCTCATTCGCACGACATGTGCGGCCTTCGTGGCGCACATGTGGTTCCTGTGGCATAGCCGAGCCGATTAACCAGGGACCCTAAATGCCCCGCTCGTCTGCCTCCTCATCGCTCTCGTCCCGCCGTCCTGCGTTCGCCCTCCCGGCCTGGGTGTTCCGCGCTTTCTGTCTGGTATTGCTGGCGTTTCCGGCGCTGATCGCGAGCTGCGCGCAGGGCGACCCGAAGCCGGTGACCGACTCCGTCGTCACGCCGGCCGCGACGACGCAGCCCAACGAGCCCGCGCCGACCGCGGCGCCGACCGCGACCACGCCGCCGCAGCCGATCAACCCCGACGAGGCGATGACGCCCGAGGTCACCTCGGTCAGCCCGGACAAGGCGACGGTCGGATCGATCGGTCCCTCGATCGTGGTCGCCGGTAACAACTTCGTTCCGCGCTCGATCGTTCAGCTCGACGGCGCTCCGCTCGCCACGAGCTTCGTGAGCGGCACCGAGCTCCGCGCGACGATCCCGACCTCGAAGCTCGTCGCCGTCGGCGTGCTCCGCATCTCGGTCGGCACGAGCCCGCCGGGTGGCGGCGCGAGCAAGGAGGTCACGTTCGACGTCCAGAACCCGACCGCGACGCTGACCAGTCTCTCGCCGCTCTCCGTCCTCGCAGGGGCCGGCCCGACGACGCTCACCGCCGCCGGCACCGGCTTCGTGCCGGGCGCGAAGATCGTCTACGGCAGCACCGATCTGACGACGACGTTCGGTAGCTCGACCTCGCTCTCGGCGACCATCCCGGCGAGCCTCCTCGTCAGCTCGGGCACCGCGCCGATCACGGTCGTCAATCCGCCGCCCGGCGGCGGCACGTCGAGCGCGATCTCCTTCACGGTCGCCAATCCTACTGCGGCGATCCAGGCAATCAATCCGACGGCCGCGTTCGTCGGCTCGGCTGCGCTCTCGATGAGCGTCAACGGCTCGGGGTTCGTTCCGGGGAGCATCGTCCTCTTCAACGGCGTGACGCTCCCGACGACGGTCGTGAGCGGGTCTGTCGTCACCGCGCAGGTCCCCGCGTCGTCGCTCGGCGCTGCCGGTGACTTCCCCGTCGCCGTCAGCAATCCGCCTCCCGGCGGCGGCGTCACCGCGCCCGTCGTCTTCCGCGTGCAGTATCCCGCGCCGCAATCGACCTCGCTCGCGCCTTCGAGCGCCGCCGTCGGCTCCGGTCCCACGGACGTCGTGGTGACGGGCCTCGGCTTCTTCATCACGTCACAGGTCACGTTCGACGGCGCGCCCGCCGCGACTACGTACCAGGACGCAACGCACCTCAAGGCGACGCTCAACGCGGCGCAGCTCGCGACTGCCGGCACGATCTCTGTTCGCGTCGTCAACTCGGCGCCCGGCGGCGGCACATCGGCAGCGCTTCCGTTCACCGTGAACAACGGCGTGCCGAGCATCACCAGCCTCAATCCTGGCTCGGTCGTCGCCGGTTCGCCCGATCGCGCGATCACCATCACCGGCACCGGCTTCGTCGCGACGAGCACGGCGAGGAGCAACGGCATCCTCGTCATGACGTCGTACGTGAGCCCGACCACGCTCTCCGCGGTCGTGCCGGCGAACCATCTCCTCAATCCCGGCAGCGTCGCCATCACAGTGACGAATCCCGCGCCCGGCGGCGGCACGAGCGCCCCGAAGAACCTCACCGTCGGCTGCGACACGAGCGGTGTCGACGTCGCGCTCGGCGCCGTCGGCAACGTCACGACGCTCGCGACGAGCTTCGCGGCCGCCCCGCTGATGTCCTGCTTCTCGGACACGGGCACCGACAGCAGCTGCGCCGCCACCACGCTCGATCCCAACACGCAACGGCCGGGACGCTACTGGGTCGTCCAGAACACGGCGGGCGTTGGCGTGACGCTCTCGGCATGGGCGGTCTGCACCGCCAGCGGCCAGAACGACGACGCGTACCTCACCGTCTACCGTCGGCCTACGCCGCCGGCGAACGACCAGGAGCGCCTCGCATGCACCGGTCAGATCTCCGAAGGTATCGCCTGGGGCGCGGGCTATTCGAGCCCGGAGTCGGGCGCGAGCCAGTGGTGCCCCGGCCTCACGAAGGCGAACGGCGGTGGCCTCACGCTCGGCGTCTGTGAGAAGGTCGTCGTGCACATGCAGCCGTTCAGCACGACGAGCACGTTGTACCCGCCGCCTCCGTCGCTCCGCCTGAAGCCGGAGTGAGCGCGCAGCGTAGAGCACCCACCGCGCGCAGCGTCGCTGCGGAGGTGGTGGTGCGCGTGCTGCGCGACAAGGCGTTTGCTGCAGCCGCGCTCGATGCGGATCTCGAGCGCAACGTGCAGCTCGACGCGCGCGATCGTGCGCTCGCCACCGAGCTCGCGTACGGAACGCTGCGCCTCCTGGGATGGCTCACCAAGCGACTCGATCGGCATGCGACGCGCGGCATCGGCTCGGTCGACGTGCAGGTTCGCGCGCAGCTCCTCGTCGCGGCGTATCAGGTGCTCGTGCTCACGCGCGTCCCGGCGTTCGCGGCGGTCGACGAGGCGGTGAACGTCGTCAAGGCGCTGCGCGGTCCACGCGTGGCAGGCTTCGCGAATGCCGTGCTGCGCAAGCTCGCGGCCGAGCCGAAGCCCGGCGCCGAGGAGATCGCACGCGCCGCCCTCGCTGCGGCCGATCCCGAGCTCGCGCGCGCCATCGTGAGCGCCGTCGGTGAGGCCGGAGCGCTTCGTCTGCTCGCATCCGAAGAGTCGCCGCCGCTCGGCCTGCGCGTCGAGAAGGCCGATGAACGCGAGACGTGGATGGCGCGGATCCGTGAGGCGCGACCCGAGGCGAGCATCACCGCAGGCCATGTTTCTCCGCTCGCCATCGTCGCGCGCGGTGCCGGCCGGCTCACCGACCTCCCCGGCTGGGAAGACGGCGCATGGACCTCACAAGAGGAGGGCTCGCAGGTCGTCGCGCTCTCGCTCGGCGCGAAGGCCGGCGAGACCGTGCTCGATGCCTGCGCCGGGCGCGGCAACAAGACGGGACTCCTCGCGCGCATGGTCGGAGCCGCTGGCGCTGTCGACGCGGCCGATCTCCATCCTGCGAAGCTCGAGCGGCTCGTGACCGAGCTCGAGAGGATTCGCGTCGCGCCGCGTGCGACGTTCGCGGTCGACTGGGTCGCGGGCACGGGCGGCGCGACGGGACCGTATGACCGCATCCTCGTCGATGCTCCGTGCTCCGGCACCGGAACGATCCGCCGGCGGCCCGAGCTGCTCCTCCGCCGGAAGGCCGCCGACCTTCCCGCGCTCGCCGAGCTCCAGCGCGCGATCCTCGGGCGCGTCGCCGGTCTCGTTCGTCCGGGCGGTCGCCTCGTCTACGCCGTTTGCAGCGTGCTCCGCGAGGAGGCCGAGGACGTGGTGGCCGGCGCAGAGGCGATGGGTCTCACGCCGTCGCCCTTCGATGCCGACATCGCCATGAAGCTCGCATCCGGAGATGCCACGTCGTTTCGCCTGATGCCCCACGAGCACGAAACCGACGGCTATTTCGTGGCGTCTTTCGTCAAGCGCGGCTGAAGGCGGGAACGCGTTTCGATGTTTCCGAGGGGTTTCCGGCCATTTCCACGCCCTTCGGGCTCTTGACTGCGTTGCGAAGGGCCCCATGCGTCTAGTAGCGTGCGAGGCCCAATGTTGATCGACGTGACCGTGCCCCAGCTCGGCGAGAGCGTGACCGAGGGAACCATCACGAAGTGGCGCGTCAAGGAGGGCGACGTCGTCACCAAGGACCAGCCGATCGCGGAGATCGCGACGGACAAGGCGGACAGCGAGCTGCCTGCGCCCGTCGGTGGTCGCGTGATGAAGCTCCTCGCGAAGGAAGGCGACGTCGTGCCCGTGCGCACCGTCATCTGCCAGATCGACGACTCGGTAACGGCCGCATCGACCAGTGCTGCGCCGAAGGTCGAGCCGCCGGCGCCCGTCATGGCATCGCCGAACGTCACCACACGCGGTGACGCTCCCGTTGCGCCGAGCTCCACGGGCTCCGGCGCGAGCTCGCAAGGCGCGATGGGTCCGCTCGCATCGCCGACGGCGCGACGTGCCGCGCTCGAGCAAGGCGTCGATCTCAACAGCGTGCAAGGCTCCGGCGACCACGGACGCATCACGCGCGACGATGTCCTCCGCGCCGGCGTCGACGTGCCGCCCCGCACCGAGCCTCCCAAGTCGGTCGCGCAGCGCGCGCAGTCCGATGCGCAGCTCCGCACGCAGGTCGGCGGCGGAGGCGCAGGCACCAGCGCAGCGCCGGCCATCGCGCAGATGATCAACCAGG
Organism: Myxococcales bacterium; assembly: GCA_034666145.1. Classification (GTDB taxonomy): domain Bacteria; phylum Myxococcota_A; class Polyangia; order Polyangiales; family Polyangiaceae; genus Labilithrix. The sequence goes on from JAXDMI010000059.1 coordinate 5,834, forward strand.
GCGGCGGCTTCGTCCCCCCCATTGGCTTTCAACCCCCCATCCCCGGCGTCGGCTTCGGCTCCTTCAAGGTGCCGCCGTATCGTCCGAAGCCCGGCGATCAGGTGGTGCCGTTCACGCGCCGCCGCCGCATCACCGCCGACCACATGGTCTACTCGAAGCTCGCGTCGCCCCACGTGGTGACCGTCGCCGAGTGCGATCTCTTCCGATCGGCGCGCCTCCGCGAGGCCCACAAGGATCGCTACAAGAAGGAGGGCATGAGCCTCACGATGCTCGCCTTCGTCGTCGTGGCGGTGGCTCGCGCGATCCGCGAGAACCCCACGGTGAACGCGCGGGTGCTCGATGACTCGTTCGTGATCTTCAAGGACGTGAACATCGGCGTCGCCGTCGATTCGCCGGACGGTCTCGTGGTTCCGGTGGTGCGTCGCGCCGACGAGCTCGGCGTTCGTGGCATCGTGCGCGCCATCGACGACGTCGCGGGGCGCGCTCGCAGCGGCAAGATCACGATCGACGATCTCTCGGGCTCGACGTTCTCGGTTTCGAACCCCGGCCTCAAAGGCAACCTGTTCGGCGGCGCGATCATCAACCAGCCCAACGTCGGCATCCTGCGTATGGGCGAGATCAAGAAGCGCGCGGTGGTGGTCGAAGGTCCCGACAAAGAGGACCAGATCGCCATCCACCCGGTCATGTACATGGCGCTCAGCTACGACCACCGCATCGTCGACGGCGTCGCTGCGAACTCGTTCCTGTGGCGCGTCCGCGAGATCCTCGAGAAGGCCGAGTTCGAGGTCTGAGCGCGCTCGGGCACGCAGCCGCGCCGGGCCGCGTCTCGAGCCGTGTCACCCGCGCCGGCGGCGCCTGACGAGAGCGATCGACGCAGCGACTCCGGCGAGGAGCGCGGCGATCGGCGTGGGCGAAGGCGCGCGCACCGAGCAGCCACCACCCCCGCCGCCGTTGTCCATCGGCTCCGCGGACTCTGCGCCGACGGAGCCGTCGCCCGCTGAGCCGTCGAGCGAGCCGCCGTCGGGGTCGCCGGCCGCGCAGCCGAGCGTCGCGCGCTGCTGCGGCCAAGGCGGGAAGGAGTCCGGCGCCGTTCCGCCGAGCGAGCACTGGGTGTTCGTCGTGGTGCCGGTCGCGCAGGTGAGCGGACCGCGGATGTCGCAGAAGTGCAGCTTGGTCTCGAAGGTGCCGCCTTCGTCCTTGGTGAGGCCCACCACGAAGCCACTCCGCTCCGTCGAGCAGGTCCAGAGGCCGTCATCGGAGAGCGTCAGGCAGTGCACCTCGACGGTCGACTTCTGCACGAAGTTGAAGTCGGTGCTGCTCGCGACCTGCAGGCCGTCCTTGGGACCGCCGACGAAGACGCGCGATCCGTCCTTCGAGAGCGCGAAGCCGAGAAGGGCCTGTTGACCCGTGAAAATGGTGCGAAACGTCTTGCCTGCGTCGTCGCTCACGAGCAGCCGCGACGGCATGTCGACGGCGTTGTACGTCCGCACGTAGAGGCGATCCGCGTTCACCGGATCCACGCCGGCGATGAACAACGAGTGCTCGCCCGTGACGAGCGCGACCGGATTCTCCGTGAACGTCTTGCCGTGATCCGTCGACGTGAGGAGGAACGCGGTCGCCGACGTACCGGGATCGCGCACCGCCGACACGTAGACGCGATTCGGATCGCTCGCGGTCACGTCGACGGTCTCGCCGAGGAGCGACGTCGCGAGCGTCCCCGGGAGCGTGGCGAACGTCTTGCCCTCGTCGGTGGTCTCGAAGAGGGTCGACTTGAAGAAGATGATCCCCGCGTCGTCCTGCCCGTCATAGGAGCTCGCGAACGCCAGCACGCTGCCCGTCCGTGTCGCGAGGTCGATGAAGAAGAGGTCCTTGAGCGCGCCACCGGCGAAGTCCCAGTTGCAGGCCTTGTCGTGCGAGACCGCAACGCCCTGCGAGGTCGACGAGAGGATCGTTCCGTCGGGCGTCACCGAGTACATCGGGTCCTCGACGCCGGCGAGACCGATGGCCCGCTCGCAGACCCAGTCCCACGTCTTGCCGCGATCGCGCGAGCTGATCAGGCCGAACGTGGTTCGAAGCAGGACCACGTCGGGATCGGTCTGCGCGAAGAAGATCGCGTTCGACTCGGGGAAGCGTCCGTTCGCATGAGCCGTGGAAGGCCACGCGAGAGCGGCGAGGCCGAGCCCGAGCGCAACGCCCGAGGGCGCCATGCTCCGAACGAGACGACTGGCGAAGGAAGCGATGCGCACCGGGGAAAGGTAGCTCAAACGAGCGCGACTACCACGCGTACGCTTCGGGAGCGGCGCCGCCGGGGCCCGGAAACAGCGCGTCGAGCTCCTTCAGGACGGCGTCGTCGAGCTTCGCGTCGAGGGCCCGGATCGCGGCGTCGAGCTGTTCCATGGTGCGCGGCCCCACGATCGGCGCAGTGACCGCGGGATTCGTGAGCAGCCACGCTAGGGCAACATCGCCAGGGGGCAGCGCGATGCGTTCACAGAGCGCTTCGTACTTCTCCAGCGCGGTACCGTGCTTGGCAATGGCCTTCTGCGCGAGGTCGCTCGAGCGCCGTCCGTCGGCTTGCTTCTTGAGCACGCCGCCGAGCACGCCGCCCTTGAGAGGGCTCCACGGGATCAGCCCGAGGCCATAAGCCTTGCATGCGGGAATGACCTCGAGCTCGATCGTGCGATCGATCAAGTTGTAGAGGCTCTGCTCGGAGACGAGGCCGAGGAAGTGACGCTGCCGCGCGGCCTCGCAAGCCTGCGCGATGTGCCAGCCCGCGAAGTTCGAAGAGCCGACGTAGATGACCTTGCCCTGCTGCACGAGGGTCTCCATCGCCTGCCAGATCTCGTCCCACGGCGTCGCGCGATCGATGTGGTGCATCTGGTAGAGATCGATCACTTCGGTGCCGAGCCGCTTCAGCGACGCCTCGCATGCGCGGACGATGTGGAGCGCGGAGAGGCGCGAGTGGTTCGGCCAGTCGCCCATCGTTCCGTAGACCTTGGTCGCGAGCACCACCTTGTCGCGGCGGCCATCACCTTGCGCGAGCCAGCGTCCTACGATCTGCTCCGTCCAGCCTTCGCCCTTCTTCCACCCGTAGACGTTGGCGGTGTCGAAGAAGTTGATGCCGCGCTCGAGCGCGCTGTCCATGATGCGGAACGAGTCGGCCTCGTTGGTCTGCGGCCCGAAGTTCATGGTGCCGAGACAGAGGCGACTGACCTTGAGCCCGGTGCGCCCGAGATGAACGTAGTCCATGGGGTGGCGAGGGTAGGCCGCCGTCGATGAGGTGGGAAGAGTGCCGGCGCGTCGACGTGTGCGGCGCCCGCGCGCTCAGGTCTTCGGGAGCAGCGTTCGCATGCGCTCGCACAGCGCGAGATAGACGGCCTCGTGGATGCCGGCGAGCGCGATGGCATGGCCGCGGATCTCGGCGATATCCGACGCCGCCCACCGCTTCGGCGCCTTGACGGCGGCGCGCGCGTGAGCCGAGCCGAGCAGAGCGCCGAGATACGTCGCGAGGCCCGGCAGATCCTGCTCCTTGAGGCGACGCAGGTTCAGCTTGTCCTCTTGCGGAGAGAGCTTGCGCACGAACATCGACAGCTTCGCAAAGTCGCCCGAGGCGCGCAGCGTGGCGTGGCCCATCATGTGCGCGGGGCGCTCGACGCACGCGCGGAATGCCGTGCACACGCGCTCGGCGGGGGCGAGCGCCGGCGGCTCGATGAGTATCGCCCCCGAAGGCTCGCCTTGCTCCTTCATGTCGAAGATCCACGCGCCGTC
>JAXDMI010000060.1:0-3998 GCA_034666145.1 Myxococcales bacterium
TGACGCCTTTCAGTTGGTTCAGGTCGGAGCAGACGAACGTGAAGACGTTGACGGCTTTGCCGTCGTCACCCGCGCGGCAGTTGGCCTCGCTGATGTTGATGCCCATGTTGCTGAACGTGTGGCCGACCGTCGCGAGGATGCCCGGACGGTTTGCCGTGACGACGCGCAGCTGCACCGCGCGGTTGATCTTCGCCTTCGAGTCCCAGCTGATCTCGACGCGACGCTCGGGATCGGTGTCGAACGCCTTCGGGCAACCGCGGCGATGGATGGTGACGCCGCGTCCGCGCGTGATGAAGCCGAGGATGTCGTCGCCGGGCAGCGGATTGCAGCACTTGGCGTAACGAACGAGGACGTCGTCGATGCCGTTGAGGCGGATGCCGCCGTCGTCGCCGCGCACCTGGTTTGCGACCTTGCGAACGAAGCCCGCGATGCGCCCCTCGCGGAGCTGCTCGGGCGGAATGCTCTTCGCGCCGTCGATCGACGGCGGGGCCACCACCTCGAGGACGTCCTTGGGATCGATCTTGCCGTAGCCGATGCCGATGAACAGCTCGTCGAGGTTGCCGACGCTGAGCGTCTCGAGCAGCTTCCGCAGCTCGGGATCGTTCTTCAACAGCTTCGTGAGCGACACGCTGCTCTTCTGGAACTCGCGCTCGAGGAGCTCGCGACCGAGCTTCAACGACTTGTCGCGCTGCTCTTGGCGCAGGAAATTGCGGATCTTCGCGCGGGCGCGCGTGGTGACCGCGATGTCGAGCCAGTCCTTGCTCGGCTGCTGGTGCGGCGCGGTCACGATCTCGAGGACGTCGCCGTTGCGAAGCTTGTAGCGAAGCGGCTCGAGCTTGCCGTTCACGCGCGCGCCCGTGATGTGCTCGCCGAGCTGGGAGTGGATGGCGAACGCGAAGTCGACGGGCGTCGAGCCGCGCGGGAACACGCGCACCTCTCCCTTGGGCGTGAAGACGTAGACCTCGTCCTGGAAGAGATCGACCTTCACGCCTTCGAGGAACTCGGCAGGGTCCTTGAGGTCCTTCTGCCACTCCATGAGCTGGCGGAGCCAGCCGAAGCGCGCAGCGTCGGAGTCGGCGATGCCGCCGCCGTGCTTCTCCTTGTACTTCCAGTGCGCGGCGATGCCTCGCTCGGCGACGCGGTTCATCTCGTGCGTGCGGATCTGGATCTCGATGCGCTCACGACCGGGACCGATGACCGTCGTGTGGAGCGACTGGTACATGTTCGGCTTCGGGAGCGCGATGTAGTCCTTGAAGCGGCCCGGCACCGGCGTCCACTTCGAGTGGATGACGCCGAGCGCCGCGTAGCAGTCGCTCACGCTCTCCACCGACACGCGGAACGCGATGATGTCGTGGATCTGCTCGATGGTGCACTCGTTCGCCTTCATCTTGCGCCACACCGAGTAGAGGTGCTTGGCGCGGCCCGTGACCTCGGCGGCGAAGCCCTGCTCGGCGAGCTTGCCGGCGAGCGTCTTCGACACCTCGGCGATGTACTTGTCGCGCTCCTTCGCGGTCTTGGCGACGGCGTTCTCGACCTCGACGTAGGAGTCCGGCTCGAGCCACCGGAACGAGAGATCCTCGAGCTCGCTCTTGAAGGCCTGGATGCCGAGCCGATTGGCGAGAGGCGCGTAGATCTCGAGCGTCTCGCGCGCGATGCGCTCCTGAGCCTCGGGCTTCATGTGCTCGAGCGTCCGCATGTTGTCGACGCGGTCGCAAAGCTTGATGAGCAGCACGCGGATGTCGCGCGCCATCGCGACCACCATCTTGCGGAAGTTCTCGGCCTGGCGATCTTCCTTCGAGGTGAAGTTGATCTTTCCGAGCTTCGTGACGCCGTCGACGAGCGACGCCACCTCGTTGCCGAACTCGCGCTCGATGTCCTTGGTCGTCGCGAGCGTGTCCTCGACGACGTCGTGCAGGAGCCCCGCGCAGACGCTGGCCGTGTCGAGACGCAGCTCGGTGATGATGCCCGCCACCGACGCGGGGTGGATGAAGTACGGGTCGCCCGACTTCCGCTTCTGTCCCGTGTGCGCCTTCGAGCTGTACTCGTAGGCGCGCTTGATCATTTCCGCGTCCGCGGCCGGCTGATAGGCCCGTACGCGGTCGATGATGTCCGTGACCTGAAGCATGTATGGGGGAGAGCCCGCCTCGCGATTCCGCGAGAAAAGCCCGAATTTGAAAGTAACACCCCCCCCACCACACGGCAATGTGCCGGCTAACGCGGAGCCGCTCAGCCTCTTCCGCGTTCGCCCTTCGCCCTTCGCCCTCTGCAGACTAACCCGAGCGCGTGCGCGCGGTCCCGGCGAATTCGCTTCTTCCCTGCTCCGCGTCCGCCTTCGTGAGGGCCGGCAAAGCTCTGCCGGCGTGGTGGAAGCTCGGCGGCGATCGCGGTTACGGCTGCCCGCGTGCTATGCGGCGTGGGGGTGACCGACGGGGCGAAGTAGCGGCACGGCGCAGCGTGTTAGCCTGCTGACTCGTGCCCGTTGCCGTAGGAGAGACATTCGAGCGTTACGAGATCGAGTCGCTCATCGGACGCGGCGGGATGGGCGAGGTGTATCGCGCCGTCGACACGCGGCTGCGCCGCAAGGTGGCGCTCAAGGTGCTGCGCCCCGATCGCGACAACTCCGAGGCGGTGGCGCGGCTCTTCCGCGAGGCGAGGTCTGCGGCGGTGCTCACCCATCCCAACACCGTCGCCATCCACGACATCGGTGAGTCGGAAGGCATCTTCTACATCGTGATGGAGCTCGTGACCGGCCAGTCGCTGCTCGCCTACGTCGGCGACGACCGAGTGCCGGCGGCGCGCAAGCTCGGCTGGCTCGTCGACGTCGCGCGCGCGCTCGGTGCCGCTCACAAGACGGGCGTCATCCATCGCGACGTGAAGCCCTCGAACGTCATGGTGTCCGATGACGGCATCGTGAAGGTGCTGGATTTCGGGCTCGCGAAGCCTCTCGCGCCGGTGAGCTTCCGCACGCAAGCGGGACACGTGCTGGGAACGCCACGGTACATGGCGCCCGAACAGCTCGCCGGGGCGGAGATCGACGCGCGCACCGATCAGTACGCGTACGGGCTCACCGCGTACGAGCTCGTGGCGGGCAAGCATCCCGGTGGCGTGCTCGCCGGGCCCGTCGAGGTGCCTCCGCTCGATGCCGTCGTGCCGGTGGTGTCCCGCGCCGTCGCGGAGGTCGTTGCGCGAGCCATGGCGACGAACCCCGACGATCGCTTCGCGTCGATGGAGGAGCTCGCGGTCGCGCTCGAGGATGCGATGGCCGGCAAGGTCCCTCGCGGCGTCACGGCCGGACACCCGGCCGTTGGCGAGCCGAGCGAGATCACCGCCATCGAGATGCCTGCGACCGAAGCTCCGATCACCGACACGGTGCGGTTCGCCGAGGTGGCCGGCGAGCCGCCCGGCGCGGTGACGACGCAGCGCGCGGGAGGTGCCGGCGCGGCGGTGATCGCGCGGATCGATGTGTTGCCCGTCGCCGCGGTGACGGCAGAGCCCGATCCCGAGGCGGATCGGCCGACGTTGACCGCGCGCACGACGGCCGGCGCGACGCTGCTGATGGCCGATGCGCCTGCGTCGATCGCGGTGCCGGTGCCGGTGACGGCGCCCGTCGCGGCGAAGGCCCCGGCACGCGTGGCGGAGCGCACGTTGCTGTCGGCCGATGCGGCGGCGGTTGTCGGGCCGGCACCCGTGGCGAAGACGTTGCTCGCGGGGGGGGTGACGCCGGGGATGGAGCGCGCGCGGGATAGTGCGGTGAGGAAGGCGGACGCGAAGGCGGGCGGGGCTGCGGACGCGGACGCGAGGGCGAAGGCGAACGCGGACGCGAAGGCGAACGCGAAGGCGAAGGCGGACGAGGCGCCGTTGTCGACGTTGCCCGCCGGGGTGCCCGCGCGGCGGCCTGCAGGGATGAAGCTCGCCGGCGGGATCGTCGTGCTCGGGGTGTGCGCATTCGGTGGGGCGTATTACGGGTCGAAGGAGCTCGGCAGGTCCGCGACGGCGAC
>JAXDMI010000061.1:0-6160 GCA_034666145.1 Myxococcales bacterium
GGGAAGCATGTCGTGCCGATGCCACGCCGGGGCTGGTCTTCCGTCCCGAAGGCGCGAGCAGCGGCGCAGGTGACGTCACGGTCGCCACCACCGCCAAGTCGTTCGTCCTGAAGCAGCGTCACACCGCAGTGCTCGGCCCGCAGCGCTCCCCGGACGACGTGCCCGGCACCGTTTACATGCATGATGCAGCGATCGCCGGACTGACCCCGGGCTCCTGCTATCGCTACGAGCTCGCTGCCGATCGCGCCGTCAGCGGTCGCTTCTGCACGTCGCAGCCCGACGGCGGCAAGGTGCACTTCCTCGCCATCGGCGACACGAATCCGCTCCTCGGCGACGCCACGTCGAAGCTCCTCGCCAAGGTGGTGCCGATGGGCGCCGACTTCGTCGTGCACGGCGGCGACATCCAGTACTACGACTCGCATCTCGAGACATGGGCGGGCTGGTTTCCCGCCATGCAGCCGCTCCTCGCGCTCGGCGCCATGCAGCCCGCGCTCGGCAACCACGAGCACGAGACCGACGACGAGCTCGACGACTACAGCCTTCGCTTCTTCGGGCACCCTGACTTCGGCGGCGACACCATGTGGTACCGCTACGAGTCCGGCGGCATCTGGTTCCACGTCCTCGACACCGAGCAGCCGGTGGAGCCCGGCACACCGCAGGGCACGTGGCTCACCGCCGGGCTCGCGGACGCGGCCGCCAAGCCGGGCTTCCGTGCATCGATCCTCGTGATGCACCGTCCGTTCGTCACGTGCGGCGACAACGCGGAGAACGACGGCGCCCGCAAGGGCTACGCATCGACGCTTGCACAATACAAGGTTCCGCTCGTCATCCAGGCGCACATCCACGGCTACGAGCGCTTCGAGATCGACGGCGTCACCTACGTGACGACCGGCGGCGGCGGCGGCCTCATCGGGGACATGAACGCCAACATCTCGCGCGCCGAGTGCGGCATGCGCAAGGTCTCGGGCGGCTTCTTCCACGCGATGGACGTCGTCATCGACGGCACCGGCATCCACGCCACAGTCATCGACGACGCCGGCGCCACGCGCGACACCTTCACGGTGGCGATGCCCTGATTCGCCCTTAATTCCCGACCATTTGCGTCGTTCCTATCTCGATGGGTGTAGTGCGCAAGATCGGGAAGCGGCGAGCGGTATGGCTGGTGGTCCGCGACGACGAGCCGGGCCACGGCGAATGGTTCCTCCGCGAGCGCGAGGCATCGCTGAAAGCGACGTGGCTGCGGCAGTCCTGGAAGGCGAAGGTCCGCGTGGTGAGGGCCACCGTCGCCGACGACGACGCGGCTTGACGGGCGCGAGGTCGTGCGCAAAGGTCGGGCGCCATGCTCGACCGCGTCCGCACCTCGCTCCATCGCGCCCTCACCACACCCGCAGGCGACGGCTTCTTGCCCGTCCGCTTGCCAAAGGACCTCGCGCGGCGCGTGAACATGGTGCTCGGCGAGCCGATCTGCTCGGCCGCGGAGCTCGAGCGACGTCGTAGCGGCGCAGAGCGCCTCGAGAAGCTGCGCGCCGAGGCGAAGGCGGGGATCGCTCCTGCGCCGGTCGCTCGCGAGGCGGCGCCGGTCATCGTTTACTTCGAGAAGGATCGCAACGTGCGCCTCTTCGGACGCATCAAGGAGGCGCTCGAGGCACGCAACATCGCGTTCACCGCGCTCGAGGTCGACACCGCCACCAAGGCGTTCGTCATGCGCGAGGCGAAGTGCAAGGAAGACGAGCTCCCCATCGTGTTCGTCGCGACCACGCCGGTCGGCGGCTACAACGAGCTCGTCGAGTGGGACGTCTCGGGCAAGCTCGCCACCGCCGTGTACGGCGCGAGCAGCCCGCAAGCGACGCACGCCGCCAAGGCGTGATCGGCGCTCTCCCGTGAGCGGCGCTTTCCGGCTGGCATCGTACAAGCTGCGATTCCACGAGGAGCACGTGCGCGCGGTTCCTGCGCACGACGAGGCCGGATGTCTGTTCGCAGGCCCGGGCGTCGACGTACGCGGCGAAGAGGCGCGACCGCTCCTCGCGCTGGCGACGCCATTCCGGCAATGGCTCGACGCGCGCGAGCCGGGCGTGACGTTGCGCTCGCTCTCGGTCGACGTTGCCGCGCACCGCGTGCTCATCACCCTCGAGCCGATGGCCGCCGATCAGCGCCCGCGCGTGGTCCGCATCGATCCGCCCCACGCGGACGAGCTCATCGCGGCGGCGGCGCCTCTCGAAGAGGCGATCGGTGCACTATGCATCGACAAATTGCGTCGCCGGCCCGGGGGGCCCGACGGGGCGTCAGGAGATGGTTAAGCTGCTAAACGAAATTGGTTAAGCACCTTGACCACCGGCGGAGCCCTCCCCCGCTCCCCCTGGCGCGCGCCGAAATTCCAGGCTTTTTCCGAGGTGGCCGAGCGCGCGTGCCTCGAGGCACGCGGGCGAGCCCGGCTCCACGATGCGGCAGTCCTCGGGCCGCGACGCGTAGATCGCACACGGATACGAGCCCGGCACCGACACCTCGAGGCCTCCGCAACGGTCGCCCTCGTTCTTCACGAAGCGCATGAACGGAGGCTTGGTATCGAGGTCGGTGTAGAGCTCGAGCAGGCGCTTGCCCATCCGCGCTTCGTCCTCTTCGAGGAGATGCACGGTGCGCGGGCCGTGATGACAGCAGCGACCGCACGCGACGCAGTCCGCGCCCTCGGGATCGGGCGGCGGCACGTTCGGAACGGGAGGGAGCGGCATCTACCCCTCGGCGCGATTGCCGCCCAGCACGACCGGCCACTTCGCGTCTTCGACCATCGAGGCCACCGAGCGGATGTCGCTCCGCAGCTCCTCCGCGGTGGGACGATGACGAGGATCCCGGCGCAGCGTCGTCACGAGGACCTCGGCGAGCGGACCTACCTCGGGGTTCGCGATGAGCGAGCGCATGGGGAGCGGCGCGCCGTCGTGCGAGACGTGCATCGTGATCTGCGTGACCTCGTTCGGGGCATCGAAGAGGACCTTGCCGGTCAGCATCTCGAAGGCGAGGCATCCGAACGAGTAGATGTCCGAGGCCATCGGCGTGGGGTGCGGGAAGTCGTCGGGCACGACGCCCCAGACCTCGGGGGCGCCGTACGGTCCCGTACCGCAGCCCGGCCGGATCTTTCGCCCGGCGAGGCCGAAGTCCACGAGCACCCCCTGCTCGCCTTTGCGAAGGAGCACGTTCGACGGCTTGATGTCGAGGTGACCGAGGCCCGCGGAGTGCATCGCCTCGAGGCCCGCGAGGACGTCGTCGAGCGCCTTGATGCACTTCTTCATGTCGAAGGTCTTCGAGTCGATGACGCGCTCGAGCGTCACGCCTTCGACGAGCTCCATGACGAGGATCGGCAGCGGGCGCGCCGCGAGATCGAACGTGACGAAGCGCGCGAGGTTCACGTGGTTCGGCAGCATGATCAGCGCCGAAGCTTCCTCGCGGAACAGCTTGAAGAACTCGTCCTGCGAGACGGAGCGCGCGGCGGTCGCGTTGTAGTCGGGCACCTTCAGCGCGAAGCGCTCGGCGCCGGTCTCGTGGCGATCCTCGACACGATTGACCACGAACACCGAGGCGGTGCCGCCCACGCCGAGCGAGCGAACCACGTAGAAGCCGCCGATGGTGCGTCGCGCGGGCAGCCAGGCCGGGAGCTGATCGGCGACGCTCATCGGGATGCCGTCGCGCGACGGACGCTCGATGGGCAGCTCGCCGAGGCTCCACAAGATCCCCGCCGTGAGCCGCGCGATGCCGTGCGGAAGGCCGCCGAGGAGCTCGTCGATGGCGGGCGCGAGCGTCTCCTCGGTGAGGACGAGGTCCTGACCGCCGAGCACGCGCGACACCGCGGCGCTCAGCAGCTTCGGCTGCGGAGGCGACATCGCCATGGTGGGCAGCTCGGGATCGAGCCGACCGCGCGCGCCGATGCACATCTGTGCGAGCGCACCGACCCATGTCTCCACCGCTTGGATGATGTCGGGCTCGGAGGCGGCATCGGCGCTGGAGAGACCACGCAGCGACCCCACCTTCGCGATGGTGGTCAGCGCTGCATGCAGGCGCACGAGCACCGTGCGGAGCGCCTCGCTGCGTGCCGAAGCCTCGGGCGCGAGCTCGCTCGCGAGCTCCTCGAAGGCCTTGAGCCGCTCTTCGGCGGGCGTTCCGCGCGGCGGCGCGATCGACGGCGGATAGAGCGAGTCCTTGGGATCGGACGCCGTCTTCTTGATCGGCTTCGTCGCGTCCGAGTCGCGCAGGAAGCGCGCGTAGCGCGTCAGCACGTGACGGAGGTCGGGGTCCATCGACGCTTCGGCGAGCGTCTCGAACTCGCCCGTCGACTTGATGCGCTGCGCGAGCGCGAGCAGCGCGTCGGCGACGTCGCACACGCCGAGCCGCACCAGCGCATCGAGCGCGCGCGAGAGACACGCGAGCAGCGTGCGCTTCAGCACCGGCGACGGATCGTGATCGAAGTGCTCGAGGAGCGCCTTCACGGTGCGCAGCCAGAGCGCGCGCAGTCGCTTCGCGCGCTGGACGTCCGCGCCTTCCTGATCGTTCGGGCGCGCGCCGCGTCCCAGGCCTTCGGCGCCCTCGCCGAGGTCGCCGTCGACGAGATGGAGCAGCGCGCGCAGCCGTCGCAAGCGCAGCGTCGCGTGGCTCGGTTGGCCGCGCGCAGCGCCGATCTCCGCGGGGCCCTCGCACAGCACGATCCACTCGGCGAGGCGCTCGCGGATGGCATCGAGACCGTCCTCGACCGCGCGCACCTGCTCGCCGGAGCCACCGAGCTTCAACAGATCGGAGACGACGTGACGTTCGAGCAGCGCAGCGTCGAGATCGCGCAGCACCGCCATCGACGTGCGGCGCGCCACCGACCCCGTGCCGCCTTCGGCATCGTCGTCCTTGGCCACCGCCTCGAGGATGTCCATCGCAGCCTTCGCCGAGGCCATCGTCCCGCGCGCGTGCGTGTACGCCGCGAGCGCGCCGTCCTCGACGAACGCATCGAGCGCGGCCGCGATCTGGAAGCGGATCGGCTGCTCGCCGCGCGGTCGGTTTTCGAGGTCGATCGCGATCTCGTGGAAGAGCGCGTCTGCGCCGTCGTCCTCGCCGCGCGGCTTGACCTTGTCGCCCTTCAAGAGCTCGAGCGCACGCTTCGATGCGCGGTCGACGATCTTGGACGGACCGTATTCGAAGCGCAGCTCGCAGACCGCCTCGGCCACCTCCGGCGACGCCACGCCGAGGACGGCATCGAGCATCTTCGTGGCGGCCTCGGGCTCGGCCTCGATGGTGCGTGCGATACCCCAGATGAACGACGCCGCGCTCGCGGGGTCTTCCCACGTGAAGAAGCCGCGCTTCACCAGCGCGAGCGTGATCTTCACGGCCTCGTCGGGCTTCACGGCGCCATACGCGGCGAGCGATGCCGCCGCCCTTCGCCACTCGGTCGGGCTCAGGCCTTCTTTGAGGCTCTCCTGGATCTGCGCGCGCAGCTCCGGCACCCACGCCGCGCAGAGGCCGCGCGCCACGGCGACGTAACGCCAGACCAGCGATTCACGGTCGGCGAGAAGACGGTTGTAAGCTACACGTACCGTGTCGCCGACGAAGACGCGCAGCGCGTGCGTGTCACCCATCTGCGCGCGCCTCGCGGCTTCACGGGCGGCGCGTTCCAGGATCTTCGCGGCGAGCCGGCGGGCGGGGAGCGAGCGCGTCGAGGGCGCGGCCACCCACTCGCGGGCATATTCGCGACGGCTGACCAGCGCGAGGGCCAGCGGTCCGTCGGCGATGGCGTGCGCGATGGGCAGCTCGGTGATGAGCCCGACGCGAGAGCGGATCGACGGCGACGACAGGCCCTTGCCCGCCGTCTGCGCCATGATGGTGACCATCGCCGTGAACGTCTCGGCGTTTCCCGCGAGCATGCGCGCGAGGACGCGCCGGCCGAGCTCACGCTGCTCTGTGCCGACGGGCAGCGCCGCCGCGAGCGAGTAGAGCGCGATGCCCGCGGCCTGCGGCGACAGCCAATCGAGATCGTCGACGAGCCCGTTCGCGAGCGCCGCCTGCACTCCCTTGAGGAGGACGTCGGGATGGAGTCCTTCGAGCGGACCCGGCCCGCCCTCGGTCGGCGCGCGCGACAGCGCCGCCATGGCCTGTCGCCACAGACCGCGGCGGTCGTTCGGGCTCGCATCCGCGA
>JAXDMI010000062.1:0-3837 GCA_034666145.1 Myxococcales bacterium
TGGGTGCCTCGGTCCGGACGATCCGGTCTCGCGCGCGTCGATCACGTTCACGTCCGCCGGCACCGTCCAGAGCGTGAACGTCACGGGCGGCGCGGTCGGCAAGCCGGCCGAGGCCTGCATCAAGGGCGCGCTCGGCAAGGCCAAGGTCGCTCCGTTCGCAGAGGCGACGTACACGGCGAACATCACCGTTCGTCACTGATCGCCAGCGTCACTGACCGCGCGCTGCGCGTCGAAACGTCTCCCGCGGCTCGCCGTCGGGGGACGTTTTCCTTTCGAAGGGTCCCGAAAAACTCCGCACTTACGAGGGGCGGCGGCCTTGACAGGGCGGGCGTCTTTCGCCATGGTGCGCGGCCCTCCGAGGAACAAACATGGTCTCGTCTACCCAGCAGTTCGACCGCATCCGCAAGCGCAAGCAGACCACCGCCGGCAAGCGCAACAAGCGCGACCTCCGCCGTAACGGGACCCCCGCGTTCCCCGTCCACCAGGATGGCTACAACGCGAAGGCCGCCGACGCGAAGCGCCCGGCCACGTGAGCCTGTGACGTGAGCGGCGGTCGCGTGACGTCGTTCACGTCAGGCACGTCCGTCACGTCAGGCAGGTCCGTCACGTCAGGCAGGTTCGTCGGGTCAGGCACGTCCGCCAGGTCGGGCACGTCCGTCAGGTCGGGCACGTCAGGTCGCATCGCGGCCATTGTTCTCGCGTGCGTCTCGTGCGCGCCGCGTCCGGCGCCCGCGCGACCGCCGGTCCGCGAGGTGTGCGCGCCCGTTCCGCCATGTCCCTCGTGGGTGCAGGCGTTCAAGGAAAACAAGGCCACGCTGCACGTCTACGTGTTCGACGGCGTCTCGACGACTGCCGCGTGCACGCACGGACAGACCCTCCACGCGACCGTGTATCTCGACGAGCAGGCGATCGGTGTCGCCGACGTTCCCTGCCTCGATGCGGCGCGAACGCCGCCCGCCGCCTATCGCGTCGAAGGCGCCCGCGTCGCCCCGGGCCTGCACGAGCTCCACGTGGACGTGCAGACGCCGCGCGGTCTGATCCACGGCGCGACGCTGCTCAGCCTGCCCGCGTTCGACATCCCGGCCGATGGCCGCGGCGTCGTGTTCGGTGCCGAGGTCGCGGTCGGTCTCGGCCCGGACGACATCGCCATCGGTGCCCCGCAGGTCTACGCGCCGAGCGGGTTCTAGAGCGACCCGCGCAAGCGCGATCCTCGAGCGAGAGGATCGCTACGACGCGAGCATTGCCGCGGTCTTGGGCGCCCGCGCGAGGCCCCACCACCGCCACGCGCTGCCCACGATCACCATCGTGACGCACACGAGCAAGATGCTCGTGACGACCACGTTGACGACGCCCAGCGTGCGCGTCGCGGGATTCGCCACGAGCGGCAAGAAGATGCCGCGAACGCTCTGAATGCCTGCTGCCATCGTCGTGGTGCCGACGAACGCAAGCGGGCCGAGCGTGACGAACGCGTACGCCTTCTTCTTTCCCTCGCGCAAGATGATGGTCGTGCCCACGCAGAGCGCCGTGCACGCGAGGAGCTGGTTGGCGATGCCGAACATCGGCCAGATGGTCGAGATGTTTCCGGTGAGAATGAAGTAGCTCCAACCGGCCACGATGATCGTCGTGGCGATGATCGCGCCGGGCTTGCTCGTCGACTTGCCGAGATCGGGCGAAAGACGGCCCATGAATTCCTGCATGAGGAAGCGCCCTATCCGCGTCCCGGTGTCGATGGTCGTGAGGATGAAGAGCGCCTCGAACATGATCGCGAAGTGGTACCAGTACGCGAGCAGCGTGCTCATGCCGGGCAACCCGCTGAAGACGCGCGCCATGCCCACGGCCAGCGAAACGCCGCCGCCGGTACGCGCCGCGACGATCTCGTCAGCCTGACGCTGCATCGCCGGCAGCTCCTTCACGTGAACGCCGAGGCGCGCGAAGTCCGCGTCCTCGAGCATCGTCGCGCGGGGCGCGGCGGGATCGACGTGATAGTCGAGCGCGGCGAGCGTTCCGTTGGAGAGCGCGAGCGCGTGCGCGAGGCTCACCTTCTTGCCGGCGAGCGACGAAACATTGTCGCCACTAGCCAGCCCGAGGAGCTCGCGATCGTGCGGGGTGAGCACGTGGTCGACCGCCGCGAGCTGTTCGCTGTCGCGCGCGAGGCCCGTCCCATGGGATGCCTCGTCGGCGACAATCGCGATCTGCGGGTTCGTGTTTATGGCGACGTAGTCCTCCTGCGGCATGGCGCACGCGGCGATGAGCGCGGTGATCCCGACGAGCCCCTCCATCAACATCGCGCCGTAGCCGATGGCGCGACAATCGCGCTCCTTGTCGACCATCTTCGGCGTCGTGCCGCTCGCGACGAGAGCGTGGAACCCGCTGATCGCTCCGCACGCGATGGTGATGAAGACGAACGGGAAGAGCGGTCCCTTCACGATGGGCCCGCCGCCGTGGATGTACTGCGTCACACCAGGCATCTGGATGACCGGGTTCACCACGATGACGCCGATGACGAGGAGGCCGATGGTCCCGATCTTCAGGTAGCTCGAGAGGTAGTCGCGCGGGCAGAGCAGCATCCACACCGGGAGGATGCTCGCGACGAACCCGTACGCCGCCATGGCGAGCGTGAGCACCGGCTTCGAGAGCTTCAAATAGTGCGCGAAAGACGAGTCGCCGATGTGCTTGCCGGCGACGAGCGCGACGAAGAGCAAAATGACGCCGGCGACGGTCGCCTCGCGAATGCCCTTGATCGAACCGCCACGCACGTTGTGGATGTAGAGGCCCATCACGAGCGCGATCGGAATCGACGCGCCGACGGTGAAGACACCCCACGCGCTCTCCGCGAGCGCATTCACGACCACGTTGCCGAGGCCGGCGAGCGCGATGACCACGATGAAGAGGATGGCGATGGCCGTCACGATGCCGAGCGTGGGACCGAGCTCGTCGCGCGCGATCTCCGCTAGCGAACGACCTCCACGACGCGTGCTCGCGACGAGGATCACGAAGTCGTGGACGCCGCCCGCGAGCACCACGCCGAAGAGGATCCACAAGAATCCCGGGTAGAAGCCGAACTGCGCGGCGAGCACTGGTCCGATCAGGGGGCCGGCGCCGGTGATGGCCGCGAAGTGATGACCGAAGAGGACGAAGCGATTCGTCGGGTGAAAGTTCTGTCCGTCCTCGAGCGTGTGCGATGGCGTGACACGCGCATCGTCGAGGCAGAGCACTTTCGCCGCCAGAAATGCCGAATAGTAGCGATAGGCAATCGCGAGGACCGCGAGGGCTCCGAGCATCCACCACGCCGCGTGCATGGAGATCTTCTACCGCAACTGCTGTGACCGTTACGCATACATCGGCGCGTACCCGACCGGGCGCTGCCGGTCGGTGACCATCCCGTCGGTGACCATCCCGTCGGTCGGCCACGCGAAGCATGACGCGGACCGGGCCCGTTCTCTTATACTCGTCGTACGGTGGCCGACGTCCATCACGACATAGACGAGCTGCACGCCGGCAGCGCGGTCGGTCCCTACGATCTGCTCGCGCCCATCGGGTTGGGTGGAATGGCGCGCGTCTGGGCGGCGCGTGTCCGGGGCAAGACGGACGTCGTGGCTGTAAAGATGCTGCTTCCAGCGCTCGCCGAGAACGTCGAGTTCCGGAAGATGTTCTTCGACGAGGCGCGCATCGCCTCGAGGGTGCGGCATCCGAACGTCTGCAGCACGTTCGAGATGGGCGAGCAGTACGGAACGCTCTATCTCGCGATGGAGTGGCTCGACGGCCCGTCACTGATGCGCGTGCTCCGCCCCGGACGCGAGGACGTGACGGAGTGCGATCGCATCCCGATTCGTCCAC